>JAOPXW010000005.1 GCA_025964935.1 Friedmanniella sp.
CCCGCTCTTGCAGTGTGCGCGGATCCGAAACTGGCCCTGATGGCGTCCGCTGGCGTTCGTCCGCGTTCGCCAGCGTTTCCCGAGGCGGGCCGAAGCTAGCCGGAAATGAGACTAGAACTGAGACCACGACCAGCCTGCACCGTCCGTGATCGAGCGACCAAACGGGTGTTTCCCCTGGTCAGAGAGCGGAGGATACGAGATTCGAACTCGTGAGGGCGTAAACCCAACCCGCTTTCCAAGCGAGCGCCATAGGCCTCTAGGCGAATCCTCCGTCGGAGAGGCTACCGGCAAACCCCGGTCGGCGCGAAACGCGCGGCCCGCGCGGGACACGGTCGGCGACCTCCCCGGGAGCGGTCGCCCGCGCGCGCTGGACCTCGCGGCGCGATCCCGTATAGTTCCTGTCGGTTCCCCGCGCGGCGATAACTCGCCCAACTCCCCCAGGGCCTGACGGCAGCAAGGGTAAGTGAGCTCTTTCGGGTGCGCGGGGGACTCTTCCTCTCGGGGGGCGACGGCCGCCGGATCGCGGCACGACTGCGCCCCTCTCACCCGACCTCGTCGTGGCCCGCGGGCAGCACTCCCAGCTGGGCCATCAGCCCCATGGCGTCGTACGGTGCCCGGACCTTCGCGTCGTTGTCGCAGTAGACGTACACATCGTCGCCGTCGGCCACCCACCCGCGGATCCTCTCGGCCCAGGCCGCCAGGGCGGGCTCGTCGTAGCCGCTGGCGTACAGGTCGTCGTGACCGTGCAGCCGGACGTAGCGGAAGTCGGTCGTGTGCTCGTCGAGCACCGGCCACTGGCCGGGGTTGTCGGCCATCACCAGCGCCACCCCGTGCTCGCGCAGCAGCTCCGCCAGCTCGGGCGTACGGAAGCTGTCGTGGCGCACTTCGAGGGCGTAGCGCAGGGGGTGCGCGGGATGCTCCGTCTCGGTCAGCACCCGGTCGCCGGCCAGTCTGCCGTCGTGGTCGCGGGCCAGCACGGCTGCCTCTTCGGCCGTCCGGGGCAGCTCCCGGAGGAAGCCGTCCAGCCGCTCCCGGTCGTAGGCCATCGTCGGCGGCAGCTGCCACAGGATCGGTCCGAGCCGGGGCCCCAGGGCCAGTAGACCCGAGGCGAAGAACGTGGCCAACCCGCTGTGCGGCTCGGCCAGCTTCTTCATATGGCTGAGGAACCGGCTCCCCTTGAGCGCGAACACGAAGTCCTCGGGTGCCGCGGCGGCCCAGGCCCGATAGCTGGAGGGCCGCTGCAGGGAGTAGAAGCTGCCGTTGACCTCGAGGCTGTTCAGGCGTCGGGAGACGTACTCCAGCTCGCGGCGGTGGGGGAGCCCGACGGGGTAGAAGGTCCCCCGCCAGGCCGGGTAGGTCCAGCCCGAGATGCCGATCCGGATGTCCACGGCCCCATGCTGCCGGGCGGTCGTCCCCGGCCTGTCCTCGGGCCACGTTTCGTCAGTGCCGGGGCATAGGGTGACGGCGTGGACGAAGCAATGCTCGAGGCGCCCCTCGACAGCACCCAGGACGAGGCGCTGTTCGAGGAGCCGCAGTCGGCGGCGCGGATGGCCACGGCCCCGCTCGCCCTCTACCGGCGCTATCGGCCCGACACCTTCGCCGACGTCATCGGCCAGGAGCACGTCACCGACCCGCTGCAGCGCGCCCTGACCAACAACCGCGTCAACCACGCCTATCTCTTCTCCGGCCCCCGCGGCTGTGGCAAGACCACGTCCGCGCGCATCCTGGCCCGCGCGCTCAACTGCGAGTTCGGCCCCCGTCCGGAGCCCTGCGGGCAGTGCCAGTCCTGTCGCGACCTGGCCCGTGGCGGCGCGGGCAGCATCGACGTGATCGAGATCGACGCCGCCAGCCACGGTGGGGTGTACGACTCCCGTGACCTCCGCGAGCGGTCCATCTTCGCCCCGGTGTCTAGCCGCTTCATGGTCTACATCATCGACGAGGCGCACATGGTGACCACGCAGGGCTTCAACGCCCTGTTGAAGCTGGTCGAGGAGCCCCCGCCGCACGTCAAGTTCATCTTCGCCACCACCGAGCCCGAGAAGGTGATCGGGACCATCCGGTCCCGCACCCACCACTATCCGTTCCGGCTGGTCCCCCCGCGCGTGCTCACCGAGTATCTCGGCAAGCTCTGCACCGCCGAGGGCATCGTCGTCGAGGCCGCGGTGCTGCCCCTGGTCGTGCGCGCCGGGGCCGGGTCGGTCCGGGACTCCCTGTCGGTGCTGGACCAGCTGCTCGGCGGAGCCGAGGAGGCCGGGGTCTCCTACCGGCAGGCCACGGCCCTGCTGGGCTACACCCCCGACTCGCTGCTGGACGAGTTCGTGGACGCCTTCACCGTGGGCGACGCCGGTGGGGTCTTCTCCTGCGTCGACAAGGTGATCGAGGTCGGACAGGACCCCCGCCGGTTCGCCGAGGACCTGCTCCGCCGCCTCCGCGACCTGGTCATCGTGGCCGCCGTGCCCGACGCGCTCACCTCCGGCCTCATCGACGTCGCCGCCGACCAGGCCGAACGGCTGTCGTCCCAGGCCGCCTCGCTCGGCTCGGGCGAGCTGACCCGGGCGGCCGAGGTGGTGGCCGCCGGCCTCACCGACATGCGGGGCACCACCGCTCCGCGGCTGCACCTGGAGCTGATGTGCGCCCGCGTCCTGCTGCCCGGGGCCGACGTCGATGAGCGCGGCGTGCACGCGCGGCTGGACCGGCTCGAGCGGCGGATGGGCATGGACGAGGGCCCCGCCGAAGCGCGTACGCCTGTCGTCGGCTCCGCGCCCGCCCCGGCCCCCGTCGCACAGCCCGGGCCCGCCGCCGTACGGCCGAGCCCCGCCGCCGTGCGCCCGAGCCCCTCCCCGCAGACGGCTCCCGCCCCCGGGTCGCCGGAGCCCACCGGCGAGGTGCCGGAGGCCCCGACTCCAGCCCCGGCGGCCAGTCCGGGTCCGGCTGCGGCCGAGATCACGACGGCCGCTCCCTCGGTGCCCACGACCTCCGGGCCCACGTCCGCGCCGGCAGCGCCGCCGACCAGGCCGGTCGCCGCCCCGCACCCCGCTCGCAGCGGGGAGGAGGCGACCGGGCCCGACCACCGTGGTCCGGCGGGTGGGGAGACCGACAACACCGCCGCGGTCTCGGGCCCGGACCGGGACGACAAGGCGGCGGCGTCGGCCTCCGCTCCCGGAGGGGACGGCGGCCCCCAGCTCAACGTGGTGGACATCCGACGGCTCTGGCCCGAGGTCCTGGAGGAGGTCAAGGGGAAGCGGCGCTTCACCTGGATCCTGCTCAGCCAGAACGCCCAGGTCGCGGAGGTGCGCAACAAGACCCTGATGCTGGCCATGCCCAACGCGGGCGCCCGCGACAGCTTCTCCCGTGGCGGCAGCGAGGACGTGCTGCGGGAGGCGCTGGTCGTCGTGCTCGGTGTCGACCTGAAGATCGAGACCATGGTCGACTCCAGCGTGGGCCCACCGGCCGAGCCCGCCCGGCCGGTCAGCGCGAGCGAGCAGGCGACCGCCTCCTGGAACGCCCCGCCGGTCGAGTCCGGAGCGCCCCCGGCCGGCGCCGGGGAGCCCACGCCCGACCCGGTCGGCATGGCGCCGCCCTCCCCGCCGGAGCCGCCGACCAGTCAGGTCGACCCCCAGCTGCGGGAGCAGCTGCGCCAGGGCATCCGGCCCACCCGGCACCAGCCCGCCGACCGCGGGGCCGACGACGACCGGGACGCCGCCGCGCACCGGACCGACTCCGACCTGGAGGAGACCACGGTCTCCCACACCGAGCTGCTGGCGCGTCACCTCGGGGCCGAGATCATCGCCGAAGAGGACCACGGCGCATAGGCTGGCAGCGACGGCGCGTCCCACGGTCCCGACCACCGGGCCCCCAACGGCGGCGACGTCGACACCACCCCACAAGGAGAACCCCAGATGATCCCCGAAGGCGACATGTCCGGCCTGATGGCTCAGGCCCAGGCGATGCAGCAGCAGCTGCTGCAGACCCAGCAGGAGCTCGCCGAGATGCGGGTCGACGGTTCCTCCGGTGGGGACATCGTCACCGCCACCGTGTCCGGCGCCGGCGAGCTCATCGGCCTGGTCATCAAGCCCGAGGCTGTCGACCCTGAGGACACCGAGACGCTGGCTGACCTGATCCTGGCCGCCGTCCGGGACGCCAACGGCCGGGCCCAGGCGGTGGCCGCCGCCAAGCTCGGCCCGCTCGCCGGGGGCATGGGGCTCCCGTTCTGAGCGTCCATCCCGACGCCGGAGTCGCCGTCGGCGGCCCCACTCGCTCGACCCGCTGAGGAGCACAGGTGTACGAAGGTCCGGTCCAGGATCTGATCGACGAGCTCGGACGACTGCCCGGGATCGGTCCCAAGAGCGCCCAGCGACTGGCCTTCCACATCCTCGCCTCGGACGCGGAGGACGTGATGCGTCTGGCGACCGTGCTCAAGCTGGTCAAGGACACCGTCAAGTTCTGCGACCAGTGCTTCAACGTGTCCGAGGACACCCGGTGCCGGATCTGCCGGGACCCGCGGCGGGACCAGACGGTCATCTGTGCGGTGGAGGAGAGCAAGGACGTGGTCGCGGTCGAGCGGACCCGTGAGTTCCGCGGGACCTACCACGTCCTCGGTGGGGCGATCAGCCCGATCGACGGCATCGGTCCGGCGGACCTGAAGATCCGAGAGCTCTGCATGCGCCTGGCCGACGGGACCGTGACCGAGGTCATCCTGGCCACGGACCCCAACCTCGAGGGGGAGGCGACCGCGACGTACCTGAGTCGGCTGCTGCTGCCCATGGGCGTCCGGGTGAGCCGGCTGGCCAGCGGGCTGCCGGTGGGCGGGGACTTGGAGTACGCCGACGAGGTCACCCTCGGTCGGGCGTTCGAGGGTCGGCGGTTCGTCGAGGTCTGACCGCCCCGACGGGCTAGGCCCGGGTCAGATTCCCCGGCTGGAGATCGATGTTGGGCCGGGTGTCCTGCCGGTGGACGAAGTAGAGCCAGGCCCCGAGGGCGCCGAAGGCCAGCACGAAGATGACCGACGGGTAGCCCAGCAGGTGCAGCCAGCGGTCGTAGGTCAGCGGTGTCTTGCGGTGCCGGACCAGCACCGAGCCGTTCACGACCAGGGCCACGACGTAGGACAGCGCGGTTCCGGTGAACCAGGCGCGGACGGGGCCCTTGGTCGCGCGGCGCCGGGACAGCAGGCCCCCCAGGACCGCGCCGACGACCCCGCCGGCCAGCGCCGCGGGCGCCATGCTCAGCAGGCCGCCGATCACGTAGACGCCGAAGATGCGGTCCGCGCTGTCGGGCGCAGCCGAGGAGCCGGGGTGCTCGGTCACGGTGCCGGCGATGTGGAACCCGATCCGGAACAGCTGGTAGAGGAACATCAGCGCCAACATCATGGCCGCGCCGGTCCCCCCGCCCTTCAGGGCGAGCGACGGGGCGGGAGCGGTCGGGGCCGGGAGGTCGGTGGTCACGGTCATACCGCCACCTCGGTGTCCTCGCGGTGGAAGACCCCGAGCTGCTCGCAGGCCCCGTTCAGGATCCGCTGCACGGCAAGGGTGTCGGCGAGCGGCATCACCGCACTCTCGGTCCGACCGGCCCGCACGCCCTCGGTGACCTCGATCAGCTCGTGCGCGTAGCCCACGCCCGACGGCGGCCTGGTGATCGTCTCCGGCTCCCGGCCGGGCCGGTTCAGCACGATCTGCGTCGGGTGGTGGAAACGGGGCGGCACGTCGATCCAGCCGAGGGTGCCCTGGATCCGGGCCCGCCCCGGGGTGTGGTGCCGCAGGGAGGTGAGCAGCGTGGCGGAGCGCCCGTCGGCGTAGCCGAGCAGCAGGCCCGCCTCCGCGTCCACCCCGGTGGGGGCGAGGGACCCGTTCACGAAGACGGAGTCGGGCGTGCCGAGGAAGTACTGGGCGAACGAGACCACGTAGACCCCCAGGTCCAGCAGGGCGCCGCCGCCCTGGGCCGGGTCGAACAGCCGGTCGTCGGGGTCGTACGGGCGGTCGACCCCGAGGTCGGCCTCGACCTGGCGGACCTCGCCGATCGCCCCGTCTTCGATCAGCGCCCGGGCGGCCACGACGGCGGGCTGGAAGCGGGTCCACATCGCCTCCATGGTGAACACCCGGTTCTCCTGCGCCGCGGCCACGACCTCCTCGGCGCCGGCCACGGTGGCGGTGAAGGTCTTCTCGACCAGCACCGCCTTGCCGGCCCGGATGGCGGCCAGGGCGATCCGGTGGTGCTGAGGGTGGGGGGTGGCGATGTAGAGGGCGTCGACCTGGTCGTCGGCCATCAGCTCGGCGTACGAGCCGTACGCCTTCTCGACCCCGTACGCCTCGGCGAAGGTCCTGGCCCGGTCGACCGAGCGGCTGGCCACCGCGGTCAGCTCGGCACCCGGGACGTGCTGGAAGTCTCCGGCGACCTTCTCGGCGATACGGCCAGGACCGACCACACCCCAGCGCACCGTGCGTTCGTCACTCATGTCGACACTCTAGGCGTCCGTCCGGGGCGCCTCCCGGGCCCGACGAGCCGCGGACACCGGGTGTCAGGGGCGGCGACGGCCCCGGTTGGGACCTCCGCCGTGCCGGTTGCCCCCCAGCAGACCTGACAGGGCGACCGGGATGAAGATGAGCCACCAGAAGTTCGACCACCCGAGCAGGGTCGCCGCGATCAGGACGACCGGCCAGGCCACGGCGTTGGCGACCACTACGACACGCATCACCGGGGGCGAGAGGGGGACCGGGCTGCGGGGGTCACCCACCGCCGGCACCGGTGGGCTGGCGGTGGGAGGGCCGGCGGCCCAGGGCGGGGCCACGAACGCCACCGACTGACCCGCCTCACCGGGCCGCGGCCCGGGCAGGTCCGTGAACAGCGGCTCCAGGTCGGCGGCGGTCTTCGCGGTCAGGGCCCGGTCGAGCCTCTCGTCGAACTCGACCCGGTCCAGGCGACCCTCAGCGAGATGGTCGCGGAGCAGCTCAGCGGCACGGTCACGCTCCGCGTCGCCGATCCGCTGAGGGGCGGGGTCGGAGGGGATGCTCACCCCACCGATGATCCCACCCGCCTCCCACGGCGGTCGATGGACGTGGCCGGGGGGCCGGTGGGGCCGCACTAGAGTGAAGGACGGCAAAGTGGCGTCCAGGTCACCAGCGCGGGAGGAGACGGTGTGGGTCGCGTAGTCCAGAAGTACGGGGGTTCGTCGGTCGCGGATGCGGACAGCATCAAGCGGGTGGCGAAGCGCATCGTCGCGACCAAGAAGGCCGGCAACGACGTGGTCGTCGTCATCTCCGCGATGGGTGACACCACCGACGAGCTGATGGACCTGGCGCTCCAGGTCTCGCCGCTGCCGCCGCCCCGGGAGCTGGACATGCTGCTGACCGCCGGGGAGCGGATGAGCGCCGCCCTGCTGGCCATGGCCATCCATGACCAGGGCCTGCACGCCCGGTCGCTGACCGGCTCGCAGGCCGGCATCATCACCACCGGCACGCACGGCAACGCCCGCATCATCGACATCACTCCCGGCCGGATCACCACCGCGCTCGACAACGACGACATCGTGATCGTGGCCGGGTTCCAGGGCGTGGCCCAGGACACCAAGGACGTCACGACCCTGGGTCGCGGGGCCTCCGACACCACAGCGGTGGCCCTCGCCGCCTCGCTGGGTGCGGACTACTGCGAGATCTACACCGACGTCGACGGCATCTACACCGCCGACCCACGGATCGTCTCGACCGCCCGTCGGATCCCGCACATCTCGTACGAGGAGATGCTGGAGATGGCGGCCTGCGGGGCCAAGGTCCTGCATCTGCGCTGCGTGGAGTACGCCCGGCGCGAGAACGTCCGCGTCCACGTCCGCTCGTCGTTCTCCGACAAGGACGGCACCTGGGTCCAAGAACTCGAGAAGGGAACCGCCATGGAGCAGGCCATCATCTCCGGCGTCGCGCACGACCGCAGCGAGGCCAAGATCACGATCGTCGGGGTGCCCGACCAGGTCGGCGAGGCGGCCCGGATCTTCGAGGCCGTGGCCGCCACGGAGATCAACATCGACATGATCGTCCAGAACGTGTCGGCGGTCGCGACCTCGCGCACCGACATCTCCTTCACGCTCCCGCGGACCGACGGGGTGGCCGCGATGGCGACCCTCGACGCGCTCAAGGCCGACGTCGGCTTCACCGACGTGCTCTACGACGACCAGATCGGCAAGGTCTCGGTCGTCGGGGTCGGGATGCGCTCCCACCCGGGGGTGACGGCCAAGTTCTTCTCCGCCCTGGCCGCCGCCGGGGTCAACATCGAGATGATCTCGACCTCCGAGATCCGTATCTCGGTCGTGGTCGACCAGGACGACGTCGACCGCGCCGTGGTCGCCGCGCACACCGCGTTCGGCCTGGACGGGACCGAGCAGGCTGTCGTGTACGCCGGAACGGGTCGCTGACCCGGTCCGATCAGGGTCGCGGTCGAGCACCAATCCGAACCGGCCTCTGACCCGAATCCCCGGTGACGGCCGAGAGGCCCGCACAGGGGAGAGATGGGCTACCCGGGTCGCAGCCGCGAGGCCGCGGGGGTGGCCGGCTCGGGGGATCCTTCCGCTCCGCATCACCGGACGCGGCACACATCACAGCACACCGTGAGACACAGAGGGCTCTGAGTCGCAGCTGCGACTCAGAGCCCTTTTCCGTGGTCGGGGTGACAGGATTTGAACCTGCGACCTCGTCGTCCCGAACGACGCGCGCTACCAAGCTGCGCCACACCCCGTGCTCCGTTGAGCCTCGGTGAGTCTAGCCCATCCGGGGGGCTAGTCGTGAACCGTGGGCCAGCGGCCGGACCCGGGCCGTGCGCTCAGGCCCCGGAGGCCGCGGTCAGGGTCAGCAGGGTGGCCTCCGGGGGGCAGGCGAAGCGGAAGGGCGCGTACGGGGACGTGCCCAGACCGGCCGAGACGTGCATCCAGCTCGTCCGGCCGTCCGCGGTGTGCTGAGACAGCCCCTTGACCCGCGACGTGTCGAGGTCGCAGTTGGTCACCAGTGCCCCGTAGAAGGGCACACAGAGCTGCCCACCGTGGGTGTGGCCCGCCACGATCAGGTCGTGCTGGTCGGCGGCCATCGCGTCGATGACCCGGCGGTAGGGCGCGTGGGTGACCCCGAGCGCCACGTCCACCTGTGAGCGGTCGACGCGGCCGGCGACCTGGGCGTAGTCGTCCAGTTTGAGGTGGGCGTCGTCGGTGCCCCGGAACCCGATCCGGACGCCGCGGACCTCCACCGTCGTCGCGACGTGGGTCAGGTCCTTCCAGCCGGCGGCCACGAAACCCTCGCGGAGGTCGCCCCACGGCAGTGTCACCGGGTGCGGTCGGCCGACCCGGCTGGGACGGGTGAGATAGGTCGCGGGGTTCTTGAAGGTGGGGGCGTAGTAGTCGTTGGAGCCCCAGACGAAGACGCCCGGGACGTCGAGCAGCCGCCCCAGGCTCCGCAGCACGTACGGCACCGCCTCGGCGTGGGCCAGGTTGTCACCGGTGTCGATGACGAGGTCGGGCTCCAGGGCGGCCAGCTCGGCGACCCACCGCTGCCGGCGTACCTCGGCCGGCGTCATGTGCAGGTCGGACAGGTGCAGGATCCGGAGGTCGGGGGCGCCGGCGGGCAGCACCGGGACCTCGAGCCGGCGCAGCCGGAAGGAGTGCCGTTCGACCAGACTCGCGTACGCCACCCCGGCCGTCCCGAGCGCGGCCGCACCCAGAGCCACCTGCGCGGCCCGCTGGACCAGGACCGGGGGAGAGACCATGGGCAGCAGGCTACCGGCCCGGGTGGGAAACTGGAGCCATGTCTGACACCACCACCCCGCTCAAGCAACGCCTTCGGACCGACCTCACCGCCGCCATGAAGAACCGCGACAAGGTGCGTTCCACGACCATCCGGATGGTGCTGTCGGCGATCACCGAGGCCGAGGTGGCGGGTAAGTCCGCGGTCGAGCTGACCGAGCCCCAGGTCTTGGACGTGGTGGTGCGGGAGGCCAAGAAGCGCCGCGAGGCCGAGGAGGCCTTCGTGGCGGCCGGGCGTCCGGAGCTGGCGGAGAAGGAGCACGCGGAGGCGGCGGTGCTGGCGGACTACCTGCCGCAGCCGCTCTCGGCCGCCGAGGTCAGCCGCCTGGTCGCCGAGGCCATCGCCACGACCGGCGCCGGCGAGCTGGGACTGAAGGGGATGGGCAAGGTGATGGGCCTCGTCACGCCCCAGACCAAGGGCAAGGCCGACGGCGGTGAGGTCGCCGCCGAGGTGCGGCGGCAGCTCCAGGCCTAGCCGCTCCTCCGTCACCAGCAGAAAGGCCGCGGCCTGTGCTGGGTCCGGCTCAGCCGCCCGGCGGCGGCGGCGGGGCGGAGGCCTTCGCCTTGGCTTTGGCCTTCGCCGCAGCGTCGGCCTTGGCCTTGGCCTCGGCGGCCTTCTTGGCCGCGGCGGCAGCCTTCCTGGCGTCCGCGGCGGCCTGCGCCCGGGCCCGGGCGATCGCGGGGTCCTCGCCACGGGAGTAGGTCTCGTAGACGGTGCTGAACTGCGGCACCGTCGAGCCCCCGCCCGGGGAGAAGTACATGAAGCTGTACTTGGGGACCGAGGCGTCATAGACGTAGCGCTTCTCGACCGTGAAGCCGGCCTGGGTCAGCTTGGCCCGCGCCGCGGCCAGGCTCAGGCCGTACAGGCTGGGGACCTGGACCTGCTTGCCCCGGGTGATGGTGGTCGAGGGCTTCTTGAACGCGGTGTCGGGCAGGCCCTTCATGGCCGCGGTCATGGCGGGCTTCCAGATCTTCATCCCCGCGTCACCGCTGCCGGAGCCCTCCAGCACGACGCCGGTACTGGGGAGGCGGTAGCCGAGGACACCGTGGGCCTTGCGATAGCCGCTCTTCCAGGTCGACCGGGTCGGGTCGATGGCGATCATGGCGGCTCCGGCGATCTCGGAGGTGTAGCCGTTGAACCAGACCGCGTGGTTGCCGTTGATCGTTCCGGTCTTGCCGGCCTGGTTGCTGATCCCGGGGATCCGCGCCCGGGTGCCGGTGCCGCGCCCGACCATGACGTTGCTGAGGAGCTTGTTCATGCCGTCCGCGACGTCCTTGGAGATGACCTGCTTGCAGTTGGCGCTCGGCGGGTCCAGGTTCTTGCCGGTCCGGGTGGTGATCTTGGAGATGATGATCGGGTCGCAGTGCATGCCGCGGGCGGCGAAGGTGGCGTACGCCTCCGCCATCGACAGCGGCGTCACCTCCGAGACACCGAGGGTGAACGACGGCACCTGGGTGCGCGGGTCGGTGGTCAGGTCGAGCTTGGGGTCGGACAGCTGTACGCCGAGCTTCTTGGCCATCTTGGTGACCGGGCAGATACCGACCGTCTGCTCGAGCTGCAGGAAGTAGGTGTTCACCGACGCCGCAGCCCCCTTCATCATGTCCATGTTGCCGTTGACCCCGGTGGAGTTCTTGGGCCGGTATCCCGGTGAGCGGACCGAGCCGAGGCAGGACGAGAAGGTGTAGTTGCTGAAGTCCATCGGGGAGCGGGCGTTGTAGCGCTTGGAAAGCGGGATGCCCTTCTCCAGCGCCGCCGCGGCGGTGAAGGCCTTGAAGGTCGACCCGGCCTGGTAGCCCTCGGCCCCGCCCATCGACTGCTCGACGGAGTAGTTGTAGTAGCTCTCGCCCTTCTTGGTGCTGGTCCCCATCACCGGCCGGCTCTGGGCCATGGCGATGATCAGGCCGGTGCCCGGCTGGATCATGTTCATCGTGGAGATGATCGGGTCGGTGGCCCCGACGACCTTGCTGACCGCGTCCTGGGCGATGGCCTGCGTCTTGGGGTCGATCGCGGTCTGAATGGTCAGGCCACCACGGTTGACCATGTTCTCGCGGTCCTTGACCGTCTCACCGAGGCTCGGCGCGGCCAGCAGGGTGCGGTAGACGTAGTCGCACAAGAACGGGAACTTGGTCCCGACGCAGCCGTTGCGGGTGGGCTTGACCAGCTTCTGGTCGAAGCCGACGGCCTTGGTCTTCTTCACCTGGCCGGCGGTGATGAGCTTCAGCTCGAACATCCGGTTGATGACCACGTCGCGCCGGTCCAGGGCCGCGCTCGGGTTGCGCACCGGGTTGCTCGCGTCGGGGTTCTGCACCAGCCCGGCCAACATCGCGGCCTGGGCCAGGTTGAGCTTGGAGGCGCTGGTGGAGAAGTAGTGCCGGGCCGCGGCCTCGACGCCGTACGCGCCCTCGCCGTAGTAGGCGATGTTGAGGTAGCGCTCGAGGATCTCGTCCTTGGTGAACTTCTTCTCCAGGGCGATGGCGTACCGCAGCTCCCGGATCTTGCGCTCCATGGTGGCCGCCCGGGCCTCCTTGACGCACGCGTCGTCGGCCTTGGCCTCACACGCCTCGATCTGGACCATCTTCACGTACTGCTGGGTGATCGAGGATCCGCCCTGGGTGCCGCCGTCGCTGGTCGAGTTCCGCACGAACGCACGGAGCGTGCCCTTGAAGTCCAGGGCGCCGTGCTCGTAGTAGCGGTGGTCCTCGATCGCCAGCTGCGCCTGCCGCATCACCGGGGCGATCTGGTCGAGCTTCACCGGGATCCGGTTCTCGGAGTAGAAGTAGGCCAGCGTCTTGCCGTCAGCCATCAGCACCCGGGAGCGGGTGGGCGGGGCGGGGGTGGACAGCTCGGCCGGCAGGGCGTCGAGCTCGGTGGCCGCTGCCTTGGTGCTGACGCCGGCGATCCCGGCGAACGGCACGAAGAGTCCCGCGATCAGGACCCCCGCCAGGACGCTGACGATTGCGAACATCACCAGCGAGTAGGTGACGCTCCCGGCGCGCTTGGGGCTGAAAGGCATAGCACGAGGGTACGTGAGAGCACCGACCGTTCCGAATTACCCGGCCAGGCCAATCCGATCGCGTTCGTGTTCCGAACTACCGTTGTCGACCCCCCCAGGTCACGAAGCGACAGCCAATGTGGTCCAGACGTCTAGTCAGGCCCACGGGTCCATTCGTACCATACGAGTGACTGCGCCATCGGGCCCGGGGAAGCCCGGCACAGTTTCTCAATCCGAAGGGGAAGATCCGTGGCTGCTTCACCGAAAGACGATTGGACCGTGCACGCCAAGTGCCGCGGTATGGAGGACGCGCTGTTTCCGGACGCGTCGGACCAGAAGCGGGCCCGCCTGCTCTGCTCCGGCTGCCCGGTGCGCTTCGAGTGCCTCGCCGAGGCCCTCGACAACCGCATCGAGTGGGGTGTCTGGGGCGGGATGACCGAGCGGGAGCGCCGGTCCCTGCTCCGTCAGCGCCCCGACGTCACGTCCTGGGCGAACGTCCTGGTCGGCAAGGGTGGCTCGACCAACGCCAACGCGACCGGGACTCAGGCCTCGCCCGCGAGCAAGCTGCCCACCCGCCGTAACGACACGAGGTCGGTGACGTCGGTCGGCAACGACTGAATCCTCGCCTGGGCGACATCGGGACGTACGGAGGCGAAACGGTCCAGCAGGACCGTTTCGGTTTCGATGACGCGCTTCAGGTTGGCATGTCGGCGCAGCGCCTCGCCCTCCAGTGAGGCGCTGGCCGCAAGATCCTCGGCCAGGGACAGGGCCCGTTCGGCCGAGACGGTCAGCGGGCTGCTGTGCACCCGGTTGACGACCACACCGGACAAGGGCATGCCCTCCTCCGTCAGACGGTCGACGAAGTAGGACGCCTCACGCAGCGCGTCCTTCTGGGCCGTGGCCACGACCAGGAACGTGGTGTGGCGCGACGACAGCAGCTCGAAAGTCACCCCGGCACGCGCCCGGAAACCACCGAAGATGGCCTCGCACGCCCGGACGAAGGTCTGCACGTCGGTGATGACCTGGCTGCCCAGCACCTTGTTCATGGCCGAGGACACCAGGTTGAACCCCACGCTCATCAGCCGGAGCGGCCCCCGGGTGGGGGCCAGCAGCAGCCGCAGGAACCGCCCGTCCAGCAGCGAGCTGAGGTGATCGGGCGCGTCGAGGAAGTACAGCGCCGAACGGGCCGGCGTGGTGTCCACCACGATCAGGTCCCAGCGCGGGTGGCCCTCGACTCCGGTCAGCGCCTCCTCGTGCAGCTGGCCGAGCTTCTCCATCGCCATGTACTCCTGCGTCCCCGAGAACGAGGTGGAGAGGGCCTGGTAGAAGGGGTTCGCGAGGATGGCGGCGGCCTTGTCGGGAGTCGAGTGGGCCTCGACCACGTCGTCGAAGGTCCGCTTCATGTCGAGCATCATGGCGTCGAGGCTGCCGCCCCGGGTGGTGTCGACCCCCTCGACCGGACGCGGGGTGTTGTCCAGCTCGCCCAGCCCCAGCGACTGGGCCAGCCGCCGCGCCGGGTCGATGGTCAGCACCACCACTCGCCGGCCCGCCTCAGCCGCCCGGACGGCCAGGGCCGCCGAGGTCGTCGTCTTGCCGACCCCGCCCGAGCCGCAGCAGATCACGATGGTGGTCTCGGGGTCGGCGATGATCGCGTCCACGTCGAGGAACGGCACGCTCATGCGGGCACCGTCAGGTCCATCTGGGTCCGCAGCTGGTCGGCGAAGGCGAAGAGCGCGCCCTCGTCGACCCCCTGGGGGTCGAAGATGACCTGGGCCAGCGGCACGCCCAGCTCGGTCAGCCGCTCGTGGCGCTGCAGGTGCTGCTGGGTTCGGGCCGCCTCCAGTGCGAACTCCTCCGCCAGCGCGGCGTTCTGCTTCTTGGTCCACCCCGGCACGTTGAGGGTGAAGTCGCCCTGGGCGACCGCCGTCAGCTGCTCCTGGGTCAGCTCGGACGAGCTCACCATGTTCTCGATCACGGTCCCGACGGCGATGCCGGTCGGGGCGAGGCCGGCGACGGCCTCCTCGGTCTCGGTCACGGGCATGTCCTCCAGCAGCGTCACCAGGTGGACCACGGTCACCTCGGAGGTGAGGAGCCGCATCACCGAGTCGGCCTGGCCGCGGATCGGACCCATCTTGGCCAGCCCGGACACGGCCTCGTGGATGTTGAGGAACTGGCCGATCCGTCCGGTGGGCGGGGCGTCCAGGACCACCGCGTCGTAGGCGTTGGGCCGGTTGGCCGGACCACGGCGTACGGCTTCGTAGACCTTGCCGGTCAGCAGCACGTCACGCAGCCCCGGGGCGATGGAGGTGGCGAAGTCGATGGCCCCGAACCTGTCCAGGGCCTTGCCCGCCAGACCCAGGTGGTAGAAGGTCTCCAGATACTCCAGCAGGGCGTCCTCGGCGTCGATGGCGAGCCCGAAGACACTGCCGCCGGCCGGGGTCCGGGCCAGCCGCCGCTCCTCGTCGCCCACCAGGGGCGGGACGCCGAACAGCTCCGCGATGCCGTGCCGGCCCTCGACCTCGCACAGCAGCACCCGACGGCCCTCGTCGGCCAGGGCGCAGGCCAGCGCCCCCGCGATCGTGGTCTTGCCGGTCCCGCCCTTGCCGCTGACGATGTGCAGACCGTTCCGGGGCCGGGTGAGCGCCGCGACGCCTGCGGCCCGGCTCGTGGTCGAGGCGCGGCTCACGGCAGGTCCGTGACGGCGATGCCGGCGTGGGCCTGGTAGCGGCGGTTGATGGCGATCAGGTTGGCGGTCAGGGCCTCCACCGGCCCGGCGAGCCGGAGCCGACCGGCGTAGATGCCGCGGGCGCCCGGGATGGTGGTGGCCAGGTCGCAGACCACGGCCACCGCGTCACGGTCCTCCCCGAGCACCAGGACGTCGCCGCCGATGGTGTCCAGGTCGGGGTCGTCCAGCCGGACCGCGCTGACGTGGTGGAAGGCCCCGACCACCTGCGACCGGGGCAGCAGGGCGGCGGCCTCCTGAGCCGCGGAGCCCGCGGGAACGGTGAGCGCGTAGGGGCCCTGCCGGTCGAAGCCCAGGGGGTTGACGCAGTCGACCACGATCTTGTCGGCGAGCTCCTCGACCAGGCTGCCGAGCAGCTCGGCGTGCCCCTCGTACGGCACGGTCACGACCACGAGGTCGGCGGCGGCGGCGTCGCGGTTCGACCCGCCCGAGACGTCCCCGACCTCGGCGTACGCGGCGGCCACCTGCTCGGCTCGGGCCGGGTCGCGGCTGCCGATCACCACGGCATGACCTGCGGCCGCGAAGCGCCGGGTGAGGCCTCGACCCTGTGGTCCGGTGCCGCCCAGGATGCCGATCAGCGTCATGGGCTCGATAGTAACGACACCCCCCACGGCGGTCGCGTGACCGGCGTCGGGACTGTCAGTGGGTGTGGTCATCATGAGGAGATGACGACCTCACCCCTGGCGCCCGCGCGTCCTCGGATCGACACCCCGGTGGTGGTGCTGGACACCGCCGACCCCGCCGGCCTGGCCGCGTTCTACGGCGCAGTGCTCGGCTGGCCCCAGTCCCGGCAGGAGGAGGACTGGTGCGAGATCGCCGGACCCGCCGGCCAGCGGTACGCCTTCCAGCTCGCCCCCGACCACCGCCCGCCGACCTGGCCCGACGAGGCGGTGCCGCAGCAGTTCCACCTCGACCTGCACGTCGACGACATGGACGCCGCCGGCGCCTTCGTGGTCTCGCTCGGGGCCCGACATCTGTCGGGCCGCGGCCAGCCGGGGGACTTCGAGGTCTACCTCGACCCGAGCGGGCATCCCTTCTGCCTGTGCACCTGACCGGGTCACCCGGGCTGGTCGGGCGGTGAGGTGACGGCTGCGGCTCCCTACACTGAGGCCATGACCAAGTGGGAGTACGTGACCGTTCCGCTGCTGGTGCACGCGACCAAGCAGATTCTGGACAACTGGGGCCAGGACGGCTGGGAGCTCGTCCAGGTCGTCCCCGGGCTCAACCCGGAGAACCTGGTGGCGTACCTCAAGCGCCCGATCGCCGGCTGATGCTCCGGGCGTCGGAGCGTCTCGCCGAGCTGGGTCTGACCCTGCCCGCGGTGGCCGCGCCGCTGGCCGCCTACCTGCCGGCCGTCCGGTCGGGCGATCTGGTCTTCACCTCCGGCCAGCTCCCGACGGTGGCGGGTCAGCTCGTCGCGACCGGCAAGCTCGGTGCCGGGCTGACGGCCGAGGAGGGCGCAGCGTGCGCCAGGACGGCCGTGCTCAACGCTCTCGCGGCGGTCGCCGCCGAGGCGGGCGGCGTGGACGAGATCGACCGCATCGTCAAGATCGTGGTCTTCGTGGCGGGCACCCCGGACTTCACGGGCCAGCCCCAGGTCGGCAATGGCGCCAGCGAGCTGCTCGGCCAGGTGTTCGGCGACGCCGGGCGGCACGCCCGGAGTGCGGTCGGGGTGGCCAGCCTCCCGCTGGACGCCCCGGTCGAGGTCGAGCTGGTGGCCCGCGTGCGGCCGACCCCCTCGGTCCAGCTCGTCTGAGCCGGCCACGGTGGTCTCGCACTCCTGGGACGTGTTGGCGCGGCTGAGCCTGACCGTGCCCGAAGCCGTCGCCGCGCGGGCCGACGCCCGCCCCCCGGGGTCGGCCGTCAGCCCGGCGGTGCCGTCGGCCAGCGTGGTCCTGCTCCGCGAAGGCGGCTCCGGTCTGGAGACCTACCTGCTGCACCGGCACGCCCGGATGCCGTTCGCCCCCTCGTTCGTGGTCTTCCCCGGCGGCGGGGAGCACCCCGACGACCGCTCTGTCGACCTGCCCCCGCGGGTGGCCTGCGCGCTGCGGGAGACCGCGGAGGAGACCGGCGTACGCCTGACCCCCGACGCCCTGCGGCCGTGGGCCCACTGGATCACCCCGGAGGTCGAGCCGCGGCGCTACGACACCGTGTTCTTCGTCGCCGCCCTGCCGCCGGGGGCGGAGGCCGCCGACGTGTCGGGGGAGACGGACCGGGCCGGGTGGACGGCCCCGGCTCAGGCGCTGTCGGCGTGGCGGCGCGGGGCGGTCGCCCTGATGCCCCCGACCGTGGCCACCCTGACCGAGTTGGCCGAGGTGGCCGACCTGGCCGCGGTGGAGCACCTCGCGCGGGACCGGGTCGTGGCCCGAGTGCTGCCGGTCCTGGTGCCAGGGCCGCAGGGCTGGACCTTCCGCTACCCGGGACACCCGGTGGGGCCGAGGTGACGGCGCACGAGGGGGACCCGGCCGTGACCGTCCTCTCCCCGATGCTCCGGCTGGTCCGTGCCGCCAACCCGGGGCCGATGACCCTGGAGGGGACCAACACCTGGATGGTGGGGGACCCGACCCGGGGGCCGGTGGCCGTGGTCGACCCGGGCCCGCTGCTGCCGGCTCACCAGGACCGGATCGCGGGGCTGGCGAGCGCCGGCGTGGCCGTCGTCCTGCTGACCCACCGTCACCTGGACCACTCCGAGTCGGCCGCCGACCTGGCCCACGCGGCCGGCTGTGGCGTACGGGCCGCGGACCCGGCGCTGCGGCGCGGCCCCGAGGGCCTGGTCGACGGTGACCGGATGGAGGTGCCGGGCGCGGTCCTGACCGTGGTCGCCACCCCCGGCCACACCAGCGACTCGGTCAGCCTGTTGCTCACGACCCCCGACGGCTCGGCCCGGCTGGTGACCGGGGACACCGTGCTGGGTCGGGGAACGACCGTCATCACCCATCCCGACGGCGACGTGGGGGCCTACCTGGAGTCCCTGGACGTGCTGGAGGGCGTGGTGCGCCGGCACCGCGTCCGCGAGCTGCTGCCCGGTCACGGGCCGTTGGTCGGCGATCCGCTGGAGCGGCTGCGCGCCTACCGCGACCACCGCCGGGCCAGGTTGGCGGAGGTCCGGGCGGCCCTGGCCGCCGGCGACCGGACCGCCGCCGAGGTGGTCGCCCGGGTCTACGCCGGCGTCGACCCGTCGCTGCGGCCGGCGGCGGAGCAGTCCGTACGCGCCCAGCTCGACTTCCTCGGCTGGACCGGCCCGGACTCTTAGGGCCCTCACCCAGCACGCACAGGCTGCACACAGACTGGCCGGGCAACCTCGAGACATGAGCAACGACGACCAGGCCGGACCGGGCAGCCCCGACGGCGGCCATCCGAACGGCCCCGCACCCCAGGGCACGGGCATCCCCGAGTTCGGCTACCCCAGCCAGCCCGTCCACCAGGGTCCCTACTTCACACCCTCCGGCCACATCGGGGGCTACACCGCCGCCGACTTCCCGGCCCCCACGGGCGTCCTGCCCGTGTCCGAGCAGCGTGCGCCGGTGGCCGTGGCCACCCGTCCGCGCCGCCGCCTCGTCCCCTTCATCGCCGCCGCCTCGCTGTCCGCCGTGATCGGCGCCGGGGCCGGGGTGGGCTCGTACGCCTACTTCGCCCAGGACCTCAGCACCCGGGCCAGCAGCTCCCCGATCAGTGTGACGACGGTCCCCGCCGCCCAGACACCGGTGCTGAACGGCACCGTCTCGGCGGCCGCCGCGGCCATCGAGCCCTCGGTCGTGACCATCACGGTCCAGGCCGGCCAGAGTGGCGACATCGGCAGCGGCGTCGTCCTCGACGACCAGGGCCACATTTTGACCAACAACCACGTGGTGGAGGCTGCGGCCGGCTCCTCGGGCTCCAGCCAGAGCGGGGCCAGCAGCATCACCGTGACCTTCAACAACGGCACCACGGCGAAGGCGACCGTCGTCGGGACATCGGAGACCAACGACCTCGCGGTGATCAAGGTCAACGGAGTCTCCGACCTGCACCCGGCCGTGTTCGCCAAGTCGAGCTCGCTCGAGGTGGGGCAGGCCGTGGTTGCGGCCGGGGCTCCGCTGGGTCTGTCGGAGTCGGTCACCAGCGGGATCGTGTCCAACACGGCCCGGCCGGTGCGCTCCGGCAGCAACAACGACGCGGTCTACCTGGCCGTCCAGACCGATGCGGCGATCAACCCGGGCAACTCCGGTGGCCCGCTGGTCAACCTGAACGGTGACGTGGCGGGCATCAACTCCTCCATCGCCAGCACTGGCTCCAGCTCGGACTCCAGCAGCCAGTCGGGCAACATCGGCATCGGGTTCGCCATCCCCGCCGACGTCGCGGTGCGGGTGGCCGCCGACCTGATCGCCAACGGGACCTCCACCAACGCCGCGCTCGGGGTCTCGGTGGGCGGGTCCGACTCCACCCTCGCGACCGAGACCGGAGTGCCGCTGCAGAGCGTCACGGCCGACGGGGCGGCGGCCAGAGCCGGGCTGCAGAAGGGGGATGTCGTCACCCAGGTGAACGCGTTCCACACCACCACCAGCGACGGGCTGATCGCGGCGACCCGGTTCTACGCCCCCGGCACCAAGGTGACGGTCACCTACACCCGCGACGGTGGGGCTCCCCGGACCGTCGAGGTCACCCTCGGTCGGGCCTGACCTCCGCCGCAAACGCGTGGGGCGCCGAGCGAAGCCGCCCCGTCCGAGGCTACGGACGGGGTGGCTCGTTCAGACTCCAGCGGGCGCAGCGGGCGCAGCGGGCGCAGCGGGCGCGATGTGCGCGGGTCAGCGGGCGCGGCGCTCCACGCGCTCGACGTCGAGGATGGTGACCGAGCGGGGCTCCAGCCGGATCCAGCCGCGGGCGGCGAAGTCGGCCAGCGCCTTGTTCACCGTCTCGCGGGAGGCGCCGACCAGCTGGGCCAGCTCCTCCTGGGTGAGGTCGTGGTGCACGTGGACGCCGTCGTCGTGCTTCTCCCCGAAGCGCTGGGCCAGCTCCAGCAGCTGCTTGGCGACCCGGCCCGGGACGTCGGAGAACACGAGGTCAGCCACGACGTCGTTGGCCCGGCGCAGTCGCGCGGCCAGCTGGGCCAGCAGGCCCTGGGCCACCTCGGGACGTCCGCTCAGCCAGCCCTTCAGCTCGTCGTGCTCCAGGGTCCGGAGCTCACACACAGTGACGGCGGTGGCGGTGGTCGAGCGCGGGCCCGGGTCGAAGAGGGAGAGCTCCCCGAACATCTGTCCCGGGCCGAGCACCGCCAGCAGGTTCTCCCGGCCGGCCGACCCGCTGCGCCCCAGCTTGATCTTGCCGCTCACCACGACGTACAGCCGGTCCTCGGCGTCGCCCTCGTGGAACAGCACCTCACCCTTGGTCAGGCGGAGGGTGCCCATGGCGTCGGAGAGGGCGCTCGCCGCCTCGTCGTCCAAACCGGCGAAAAGAGGTGCCCTCTTCAGAACTTCGGGATCCACGCGCGACCTCCTTCTCACCAGGCTGACGACCAGGAGGTCAAGGCTACCGTCGAATGGCTGCCTCTGGCAGGAGCAGGGTGGCACACGCCCGTCCACGTAGGGTGAGGGGGTGACGTCCGCCCCCGTTCCCGACCCCGCCGCGGCCGTGGCCGGAGTGGCCGAGCCGGACGTGGGCCCACGGCCGGCAGTGGGAGCCGCGACCACGGCCGCCGTGTCCCGGGTGGCCTTGGTCCGCCGGGCCCGGGCGATCAACCGGGCGTTGGCGCAGACCTACCCGGCCGCGGTCGTCGAGCTCGACTTCCGGACCCCGCTCGAACTGCTGGTGGCCACCATCCTGTCGGCCCAGAGCACCGACAAGCGCATCAACCTGCTGACTCCGGCCGTCTTCGCGCGCTACCCCGACGCGGCGGCGTACGCGGGGGCCGACCGCGCCGAGCTGGAGGAGCTGGTCAAGCCCAGCGGCTTCTTCCGAGCCAAGACCGACAGCCTGATCAAGCTGGGGGCCGCCCTCACGGAGCGGTTCGACGGCCAGGTGCCCCGTACGCTGCCCGAGCTCGTCAGCCTGCCCGGGGTCGGCCGCAAGACGGCCAACGTCGTGCTCGGGCAGGCCTTCGGGGTGCCGGGGATCACCGTCGACACCCACTTCGGTCGGCTCTCCCGCCGCTTCGGCTGGACCGTCGAGACAGACCCCGACAAGGTGGAGGCCGAGGTCGGCTCGCTGTTCGCGGCCCGCGACTGGACCCAGCTCAGCCAGAACGTCATCTGGCACGGCCGGCGGCGCTGCCACGCGCGCAACCCCGCCTGCGGGGCCTGCCCGGTCGCCCGCTGGTGCCCGGCGTACGGCGAGGGCGAGACCGATCCGGGCAAGGCCGCCAAGCTGGTCCGCGAGCCGCGCGGATGAACCGCCGGTCGCGCACCGCGGCCGCCCTGGTCGCCCTGGCCCTGTCCCTCGCCGGCTGCACCGAGACCCCCGCGGTCAGCCGCAGCGGCGTGTCCGGGGAGCCCTCCAGCCGTGCCCCGGCGCCCGTCGACCAGGACGCCGCGGCGCTGGCCGCCCAGAAGAAGGCCGCCGGCATCCAGGACTGCCCCGTCTCCGACCCCACGGTCGCCCCCGTTCCGGGAGGTCTGCCCGACCTGGTGCTCAGCTGCCTCGGCGGCGGCCGGACGACCCGGCTGGCCGGGCTGCGCGGCCGGCCCATGATGATCAACGTGTGGGCGCAGTGGTGCGGACCGTGCCGCGAGGAGGCGCCCTACCTGACCGAGGTGGCGAAGGGCAACCGGTCCGACCTGCTGATCCTGGGCGTCGACTTCGCCGAGACCTTCCCGGACAAGGCGATCGAGTTCGCGCGGGCGGCGTCGTGGACCTACCCCCAGCTCGAAGACACCGACAAGGCGATCCAGGCCCCGCTGCAGATCCTCGGTCCGCCGTTCACCCTGTTCGTCCGGGCCGACGGCACCATCGCCTACCGCCAGACCGTGCCGTTCCGCTCGGCCGAGCAGATCCGGCAGCAGGCCCGCACGCAGCTCGGCGTCGACCTGTGACGACCCCGCCGCCCGGCTGGGTCCCGCGGCTGTCCGGGGCCCTGGCCCAGCCCGAGCGGGCCGACCGGGCCGTGGCCCTGCGACCCGGCCGGGGCGGTCGGGCGGCGGCGGTGCTGATCCTGGTGGCCGAGGGACCACTGGGCCCGGAGGTCGTCTTCGTCGAGCGGGCCGCCACCTTGCGGACCCACGCCAACCAGATCGCGTTCCCGGGCGGCGCGGCTGACGTCGGCGACCGCGACCTGGTCGACACCGCACTGCGGGAGGCGACCGAGGAGGTCGGCGTCGACCGCGCCGGCGTCCGGGTGCTCGGGGTGCTGCCCCCGGCCCACGTCGCCGTCAGCGGCTTCGACGTCACCGGGGTCGTCGGGTGGTGGCAGCAGCCCGTCGCCCTCACCGCCGTCGACGTGTCCGAGGTCGCCTCGGTCGCGGTCGTGCCGGTCGCCGTCCTGAGCGACCCCGCCAACCGGGCGGCCGTGCACCACCCGTCCGGCTACACCGGTCCGGCGTTCGCGGTCGCCGACCACCTGATCTGGGGGCTCACCGCTCACCTGCTCGACGGCGTGCTGGAGCTCGCTGGCTGGCAACAGCCCTGGGACCACCTGCGACGCCTACCCATCCCGGACCGCTACCTGACCGGCCGGCCCACCCCTGGAGGACCTGATGCTCACTGACCACCTGCCCGAGGACCCGCACGACGAGCTGCTGGAGCGGTGGAACGCGACCCTGCCCCACCAGGAGGCGATGGGGGAGATGCTGATCCGCCGCTACTCCGAGCCGCACCGGCGCTACCACGACGCCCGCCACCTGCTCTTCGTGCTGCGGATGATCGACGAGCTGGCCGACGAGCAGGACCTCTACCTCGTACGCCTGGGCGCCTGGTTCCACGACTCCGTCTACGACGTGCCCGAGCGTGAGCTGACCAACGAGGAGGCCTCCGCCCGGCTGTCGGTCCGCGAGCTCAGCCGCGCCGGCTTCGAGCAGGAGGACCTGACCCAGGTGGCGCGACTGGTCCGGCTCACCTCCACCCACGTGCCCGGGGCCCGCGACCCCGAGGGCGAGCTGCTCTGCGACGCCGACCTGGCCATCCTCGCGGCCGAGCCGGAGGCGTACGCGCGCTACGTGGCCGACGTCCGGGCCGAGTACGCCGCCGTGCCCGAGGAGGAGTTCCTGGAGGCCCGCCTGGAGATCATGAGCGAGATCGTGGAGGGTCAGATCTACCGCACCGGCAAGGGTCGCGCCCTGGTCGACGCCGCCCGTGCCAACGTCGAGCAGGAGGTGGCCTCGCTGACCGAGCGGCTCGAGGCCTCTGTGGCAGGATCGGACGGGTGACCGATACCGCCGCTGCCCCGGAGTCCCGCCCCGTCGACTGGTGGAAGTCAGCGGTGGTCTACCAGATCTATCCCCGCTCGTTCGCCGACAGCAACGGTGACGGGATCGGGGACATCCCCGGGATCACCGGCCGGCTGGACTACCTCGCCGACCTCGGGGTGGACGTGGTCTGGCTCTCCCCGGTCTACAGCTCGCCGCAGGACGACAACGGCTACGACATCAGCGACTACACCGACATCGACCCCACCTTCGGTCGATTGTCGGACCTCGACGACCTGATCGCCGGGCTGCACGAGCGCGGCATGAAGCTGGTGATGGACCTGGTGGTCAACCACACCTCCGACGAGCACGCCTGGTTCCAGGAGTCGCGCGACCCGGCGTCGCCCAAGCGTGACTGGTACTGGTGGCGCCCGGCCCGCGACGGTGTCGAGCCCGGCACCCCCGGGGCCGAGCCGACGAACTGGGAGGCGGCGTTCTCGGGCAGCACCTGGGCCTATGACGAGCGCAGCGGCGAGTACTACCTGCACCTGTTCAGCCCCAAGCAGCCCGACCTGAACTGGGAGAACCCGGAGGTGCGACGGGCCGTCTACGAGATGATGAACTGGTGGGTCGACCGCGGGGTCGACGGCTTCCGGATGGACGTCATCAACCTGATCTCCAAGCCGGCCGAGCTCACCGACGGGGTCGTCGTGCCCGGTCGGACCTACGCCCCGGCCTTCGAGCTGGTCGCCAACGGCCACCGCCTGCACGAGTTCCTGCAGGAGATGAACGCCGCGGTCGGGCTGGACGCGAAGCGCCTGCTGACGGTCGGGGAGATGCCCGGCTCGACGGTGGAGTTCGCCCGCGACGTGACCGACCCGGCCCGGGGCGAGCTCAACATGGTCTTCACCTTCGAGCACGTCTCCCTGGACGCCCAGCCCGGCGGGCTGAAGTGGGACCTCCAGGACCTCCACCTGCCGGTCCTGAAGCAGAACCTGGCCGCCTGGCAGACCGGTCTGGCCGACGCCGGCTGGAACTCGCTCTACTGGGACAACCACGACCAGCCCCGGGCCGTCTCCAGGTTCGGGGACGACAGCCCGGCGTTCCGGGTGGCCTCGGCCAAGACACTGGCCTCGGTGCAGCACCTGCACAAGGGGACTCCCTACGTCTACCAGGGCGAGGAGTTCGGCATGACGAACACCAACTTCGTGGAGATCGGGCAGTACCGCGACATCGAGTCGGTCAACTACCACGCCGAGGCCATGAGCCTGGGTCTGGAGGTGGAGCTGGTGATGCACTCGCTGGCGCTGCGCAGTCGCGACAACGCCCGGACCCCGGTGCAGTGGGACGACAGCTCGCACGCCGGCTTCACCCAGGGCATCCCCTGGCTGCCGGTCAACCCCAACTACGTGACCGTGAACGCGGCGGCGGCGGAGGCCGACCCGGACTCGCCGCTGCACCACATGCGGCGGCTGATCGCGCTGCGGCACGAGCTGCCGGTGGTGGTGGAGGGGCGCTTCGAGCTGCTGCTGCCCGACCACGAGCAGCTGTGGGTGCTGACCCGGACCCTGGGGGACCAGCAGGTCCTGGTGGTGGCCAACTGCTCCTCGCGGCCGGCGAGAGTCCCGGCGGGCTCGCTGCCCGACCTGACCGGGGCACGCTCCCTGCTGACCACGCACGGGGAGTCCACCAGCGACGACCTCGCCCCCTGGGAGTCCCGGATCTTCCTGCTCGGGTGAGGGATGGGGCGCCGGCGGGGGGTGAGGGACCCCGTACGCCGGCGGCTCGCGTTTGGGACGATGGGTCGGTGACCGCACCCGCGCCCGAGCGCCCGACCGTCGTCCTGATGCCCGCCCCGCAGCGGACCAGCCGCATCTTCACCCCCGCCGCGCTGGACCGGCTGCACGCCGCCTTCACCGTGGTGGACCTGGAGGACGACGACCGGCCGGAGGCGCTGGACGAGGTGCTGCCCGAGGCTTTCGCGGTGATCGGCCAGCCCGACCTGCCCCGCGAGCGGCTGCTGGCGGCACCGCAGCTGGCCGCGGTCTGCAACGTGGAGGGCAACTTCTTCCCCAACGTCGACTACGCCACCGCCCACGAACGCGGCGTCTACGTGCTGGGCTGCGGTCCGGCGTACGCGCAGGCCGTGGCCGAGCACGCGCTCGGGCTGGCTCTGGACCTGGCCCGCGGGATCAGCGCCGAGGACCGGGCCTTCCGGGTGGGCCGGGAGCATTACGTGGCCGACGGCAACGAGGGGTCGGTGCTGCTCTCGGGGGCCCGGGTGGGACTGCTGGGCTTCGGCAACCTCGGCCGCGCGCTGCACCGGCTGCTCCAGCCGTTCCGGACCGAGATCCGGGTCTTCGACCCCTGGCTGCCCGCCAGCGCGCTGCTGGAGCACCAGGTCATCCCGGCCACCCTGGAGGAGACGCTCAGTCGGAGCCAGTTCGTGTTCGTCCTCGCCACCGTCACCCCCGACAGCGAGCACCTGCTGGGTCCCGACCAGCTCGACCTGCTGCCGGACCGGGCGCGGCTGGTCCTGGTCAGCCGCGCGGCGGTCGTCGACTACGACGCCCTGCTCAGCCGGGTGGCTGCGGGGTCCATCCTGGCCGGGGTCGACGTCTGGCCCACCGAACCGGTCCCCGCCGACGACCCGGCCCGGTCCCTGGAGGGACTGGTGTTCTCCGGGCATCGCGCGGGCGGGATCCCGGCGGCCTTCGCCCAGATCGGCGAGATGGTCGTCGACGACCTCACCCAGATCCAGCGGGGGCTGCCTCCGGTTCGGATGCAGGTGGCGGCCCGGGAGCTGGTGGGGCGTTACCGGAACCGCCCGGTAACCGGCCCAGCCACCGCGTGAGCGCGGCGGTCACCGCCGCCGGGTCCTCCTCGTGCGGCAGGTGGCCGACCCCGGCCAGCACCACCCGCTCGGAGGGGCCGTGTGCGAGCCGCTGGGCGGCGTCGGCGTGGGTGAGGTCCAGGACCGGGTCCTGGGCGCCCAGCACGGTCAGCAGGGGACCGCTCCAGCCCGCCCGCAGCCGGCGGCGGTAGTCCCGGCCCGCGCTGCGGAACGCACCGCGTACCTGGGCCCGCGGGTGGCCCAGCACCGTCTGGGTGCTCGGCCAGCTGCTCAGCTCGTCCCGGTAGCGCTGCAGGTCGGCCGGGCTCCAGACCTCCGGCCGGGCGGCGCGGCGCAGCAGCAGCGTCTCCACCCACCGCCCGTGGTCGACCCGCAGCCGGGCCTCCGGCAGGAGCGGCAGCTGGGCCAGGCCCAGGGTGGCGTGGTCGAGCGACCAGGGCAGCGCGAGCGGGTGCGGGGCGGCCACCGACGCCAGGGCCCGGACCTGGTCGGGGGCGTACGCGGTGGTCGACCAGGCCGCCACCCCACCCCAGTCGTGACCGACGAGCACCGCCTGGGTGTGGCCGAGGCTGCGGACGGTGCTGGAGACGTCAGCGGCCACCGTACGGGGGTCGTAGCCGTGCGGGGTCTTGTCGCTGCCGCCGTAGCCCCGCAGGTCGAGGGCCGCGACGCTGTAGCCGGCGTCGTCCAGGGCCGGGATCTGGGCCCGCCAGGACCACCAGAACTGGGCGAACCCGTGCAGCAGCAGGACCAGGGGGCGCGTGGGGCCGAAGTGCCGCCCCACCACCACGTGCAGCCGGATCCCGTTGACGGCGAGGTCGCGGTGCCGCCAGGGGCCGGTCAGAGTCGCGCCCGTGGACCGGGAGCGGACCACGGGCGAGGTGAGCGCCGCCGCAGGTCAGGGGAGCTGACGGCGGGGGACGACCTCACCCTCGATCTGGGGGGCCTTGGCGGCCGCCAGACCGTGCTGGGCGGCGGCCTTGAGCTCGGTGACCGTCTGGTTGGCCTGCGCGATGGTCCGCTCGGGGGCCTTGACCTTCTTCACCCGGCTGTAGCCGATGAGCCCGAGGATGGCCGCCACCAGAAGCAGGGCGACTCCCACGATGAGGAAGGCCAGCCAGGTCGACAGCCCGAGCGCGACCAGGCCGAATGCCGCAGCGAAGTAGAGGATCGACAGGGCACAGATGGCGAAGTAACCGGCGGCCCCGAACATGCCCGCGCCGATCCCGGCGTTCTTGGCCGACGGCACCAGCTCGCTCTTGGCCAGCTCGATCTCGTCCCGCACCAAGAGCTTGACGTCCTCGGTGATGTTCTTGATGATGTCGCCCACAGCCTGATCCGGCATTTCTGCTCCTCTCGTCACGGGTGAGCCTAGTGTCTTGCGGCCAGCCTCACCGACCGGCGGGTCCTCGGCGTACGCGTGTCCGCCCGCGGTCGCGGGGAACCGACCGGTGTCGGTCGGCCGCGGCGGCCCGTAGGCTGGCCCCTGGTGTGCCGGGAAGTCTGGTCGGCGATGTTGTCGTCGACCCGCTTGATGAGGAGCTTTCCCGTGTCCGCTGCCCACCGTCCGTGGTCCCCGTTGTTCTCGCCCGGCTCCTGGCCGGAGGCGTCCCGGGTCACCGCCCTGCTGCGCCGTGAGACCGTCGGGGGTGGGCTGCTCCTGATCGCGACGGTGCTCGCCCTGGTCTGGGCGAACTCGCCGTGGTCGCCGGCCTACGAGGGGCTGCGGGACGCCACCGTCGGGCCCCGTTCGCTGCACCTGGACCTGACCCTCGGCACCTGGGCGGGTGACGGGCTGCTGGCCGTGTTCTTCTTTGTGGCCGGGCTGGAGCTGAAGCGCGAGTTCGTGGCCGGTGACCTGCGGGACCCCCGGCGGGCGGCGCTGCCGGTGGTGGCGGCCGTGGGCGGCATGGCGGTCCCGGCCCTGCTGTTCTCCCTGGTCAACCTGAGGACCGGCGACGGGGCGCTGGCCGGCTGGGCCATTCCCACCGCCACCGACATCGCCTTCGCGCTGGCCGTGCTCGCCGTGGTGGGCACCCACCTGCCCGTCGCGCTGCGGACCTTCCTGCTGACCCTGGCGGTGGTCGACGACCTGCTGGCCATCACCGTGATCGCCCTGTTCTACACCCGCGAGCTGCACCCGCTGTTCCTGCTCGCCGCCCTGGCGCCCCTGGTGGTCTTCGGGTTGCTGGTCCAGCGTCGGGTCCGGTCGGTCTGGCTGCTGGCCCCGCTGGCGCTGCTCACCTGGGGCCTCGTGCACGCCTCCGGGGTGCACGCGACGGTGGCCGGGGTGCTGCTGGCCTTCACCGTGCCCGTCGTCCGGAGCGCCGCGGCTGGGGGACCCGACGCCGGCCCGGGTCTGGCCGAGCACTTCGAGCACCGGATCCGTCCGCTGTCCGCGGGGGTGGCGGTGCCGGTCTTCGCCTTCTTCGCGGCGGGGGTGACCGTCGGCGGGTTCTCGGGTCTGGTCTCCTCGCTCAGCGACCGGGTCGCGCTCGGCATCGTGGCGGGGCTGGTCCTGGGCAAGACCGTCGGGGTGCTCGGCTCCACCTACCTGATGGCGCGCTTCACCCGGGCCCGGCTGGACAGCGGTCTGCGCTGGGTGGACGTCACCGGGCTGTCGGTGCTGGCCGGGATCGGCTTCACCGTCTCCCTGCTGATCGGGGAGCTCGCGTACGGCACCGGCAGCGCCCGCGAGGACCACGTCAAGGTCGGTGTGCTCTGCGGGTCGGTGGTGGCGGCCCTGCTGGCCAGTGTGATCCTGCGGCTGCGGAACCGCACCTACCGCCGGCTGGCCGAGGTGGAGCAGCGTGACGCCGACGGTGACGGCATCCCCGACGTGCACCAGACCGGGATCCCGGGGGCCTGAGGCCCCCGGGTCTCTCCGGGCAGCGTCGCTCCGGTCACTCCGACGCGGCGGCCGGGGTCTGCAGGTTGTCCTTGATCAGGTTCATCACCGAGGAGTCGGTGAGGGTGGTGACGTCCCCGAGCTCGCG
>JAOPXW010000015.1 GCA_025964935.1 Friedmanniella sp.
GGCTCGCAGCCGGGCCGCGAGCCGGACGGCCCCCGTCCCCGAGGCGGGGGCGTCACCCGGCAGCACGACCACCAGGTCGGGCTCGGTCCGCAGCGCCTCGACCAGCCCGGCGACCAGCCCGGCGGCCGGACCACCGCCGACGGGCCGTTCCCGCACGAAGGTGACCGGACCGGCGGTGGGCCGCTCCGGGCCCACGACCACCACCCGGTAGTCCGCGGGCAGTCGGCTCAGGACTCGGTCGACCAGGGTCCCGTCCACCGCACCCCGGCCGTCGGCCAGGACCACGGCGAGCTTGTCCTGCCCGAAGCGACGGGAGGTCCCGCCGGCCAGCACCACCGCGACCGTCTGCCCTGCTGTCTGTGTCATCGCCCCCGCGCCGGCCGGGTGGCTAGCGCGCGTCTTCCTTCGGGTCGACCCGGTAGTCGTTGCCGGTGGCCAGGCCCTCGGCGTTGCCGACCTCGTCGCCGGTGCCGCTGCTGGTGGCCGGCCCCGTCTTGGCCGAGGTGAGCGGCCTGTTCACCGGCTGGGCCCAGGCGTCGCGGATGTAGTCGAAGTTGGCCAGGAACTGGTCGTAGACCGCGTCGATCTGGATCCGCAGCATGTTCTCGTTGTTCTGCCGCAGGCTGTTGCCGGTGAAGTTGGGGGATCCGGTGTAGACGACCTTGAGGCCCTTGGAGGTCCCCACCGCGCCGTTGATCAGCAGGTACTTGCTGTGCACGTAGAGGTCCATGATCTTGTCGTTGTCGATGTCGAGCCGCGCGTTGAACGTCGCGACCCCGGCCTTGGTCACGAGCTGGGAGGTGACCTTCGGGTCGACGGTGTCCTGGGAGTAGATGATCTGGACCTGGCAGCCCGCCCTGCGCAGCTCGCTGAGCTTGACGGCCACGTCCATCCGGGCGGTCGTCCACGTGTACGCCGTCAGCGACACCACGGTGTGGCCGAAGCCGTCACCGACGCCCGGGCTCGCCGGGATGAGGCAGTGCACGTCGTTGAGGACGTTCCAGATGGTGTCGGAGTGGCTGGTCTTGCCGGCTCGGGGGTAGAAGTACGCCTTGTACGGCCCGCTGCTGGTCGTGCGGTAGTAGCTGGTGTTCGTCCGGTCCTTCAGCATGTCGTTGAAGTACTGCATGTTGGAGAAGTAGAGGACCGGGTCGCCGACCGTCGTGTAGATGTTGTTCCAGGAGTGGGTGCCCGCGCTGAAGGCCGGGTTGCCCGAGGAGGTCATCACGACCTGCTTGGAGGAGCCCGCGGTCGAGAACATGTAGATCTTGGCGTGCATGAAGGACGCCTGGGACGACATGCAGCCGTACTTGCAGGTGGCGACGAAGCTGCGCGCCGACTTGTTCCTGCCGAGCTTCTTCTGCAGCAGCTGGATCTCGGGGGTCGTGGTGTGGCTGTCGATCAGGATCTTGACGTTGACCCCGCGCCGGTGGGCCGCGATCGCCGCGTCCGCCATCGGGGTGTAGCTCCAGGAGTAGACCGCGATCCGGATGTTCGACCCGGGGGGCGCACTCTCGATGGAGCGGGTGATGTGGTCGAGGATGGCGAACTGCTCGACCGGCTCTCCGGTCGCGTTGTTGAAGATGGCACCGGTCTGGGGCGAGTACCGCGGGGCGACGATCACCGGGGCCGCCTCGGCGGCCGGGACCGGGGTCACCGAGGTGAGCGACGTGACCGCGAGCAGCAGCAGCGCCAGGAGCACCGCGGGGCTGCGACGGGCAGGGGCAGGGGTCTCGGGCAGCAAGCGCATCGGTGAGCTTTCCTGTTGGTGTGGGGACGGGGCCGACCTGTACAGGTCCGAGCGCCAGAGGTGTCCCCGAGCCGAACCGCGCTCCACGTCCTGGCCGCCGTAAAATATCACGTTGCGCACCCTCGGCGGGCGACTTTGCCCCGACCCGGCCTGCCTGGACGCCTAGCCGCCGAGCGCGTCCCGCATCGGCACGAGCTTCGCGGCGGACTCCGCCAGCTCGTCGGCCGGGTCGGAGCCCGCGACGATCCCGCACCCCGCGAAGAGCCGGATCTGGCGGGGATCGGTCTCCAGGATCTGGCCGCAGCGCAGGGCGATGGCCCATTCCCCGTCCCCGGATCCGTCGACCCACCCCACCGGTCCGGCGTAGCGCTCGCGGTCCAGGTGCTCGAGCTCGGCCACCAGCGCCCGGGCCGCGACGGTCGGGGTCCCGCACACCGCAGCGCTGGGGTGCAGGGCCGCGGCCAGGGCCAGCGAGCTGGCCCCACGGTCGGCGACGGCGGTCACGTCGGTGGCCAGGTGCAGCAGGTTCGGCAGCTCCAGCACGTACGGGGCGTCGGGGACGTGCAGCCCGGAGCAGAACGGCGCCAGCGCCTGCGCCACCGAGCTCACCGCGTACTCGTGCTCCTCCAGGTCCTTGCTCGACCGGGACAGGGCGGCGGCCAGGTTCAGGTCGTGTTCGTCGTCGCCGGTGCGGCGGATCGTGCCGGCCAGGATCCGGGAGGTCGCCAGCCCACGCTCCCGCCGGACGAGCATCTCCGGGGTGGCCCCGACCAGGCCGTCGACCAGGTAGGTCCAGCACCGCGTGTAGTCCCGGGCCAGCCGGCCGGCGATCCAGCGGGGGTCGATCTCGGTCTCGGCACTGCCCACCAGGTCGCGTGCCAGCACGACCTTGTCGAGCCGACCCTCCGCGATCAGAGACACCGCCCGGGCCACCGCCGCCTGCCACTGCTCCCCGCTGAGCGCACCGGGGCCGACCTTGACGCCCCGCGGACGCTGCGGGACCGAGGCGGTCGGCAGCTCCGGCCAGTCCGGGTCGGTGGAGAGCTTGACCCGGGTGACCCAGGAGCGCCCACCGCGCCGCCCCAGCACTACCCGGGGCACCACCAGGGTCGAGCGGGCCGCGGTGTTGTCCGGGTCGAAGACGAAGCTGCCGAAGGCCATCAGCCCGGCTCCGGCGGGGGCGTCGTCCAGGCTCGCGCACACCTCGACGTTGGCGGCCAGGTCGCGCCACCACTCCTCGGCCTCACCGATGCTGTCGGCCTTGTGCCGGGCGGCCTCGCCCCAGCCCACCATGCCGTCGCCGTTGCGGACCCAGGCGTAGGCGTCCACTGCAGGCAGGAGGCTGAGGAGAGGGTCGACGTGCTCGGCCGGCGTGGTCTGGACCTGCAGCCGTGGCGGCGTCAGGTCCGGCCAGGTCACGGGGCCAGCGTAGCCGCGCGCCGAAGGGCGACCAATCCCACGAGCCCTTCGTGGCGAACACCACATATGACCAGTGACGCGCAGCCCCCCCTCCCCGTCCGCCAACCGGCGCGGGTGCTGCGCGCCCTCGCCGGCGTGGTCGCCGCCCTCGCCGCCGTCGGGGTCGGGCACGGCATCGCCGCCCTGGTCAACCCGGTCGCCTCCCCGATCCTGGCCGTCGGCTCCACCCTGATCGACGCCGCCCCGACCCCGGCCAAGGAGTTCGCGGTCAAGACGTTCGGCACCAACGACAAGCCCATCCTGGTCAGCAGCATCGCCGTGGTGCTGCTGGTCTTCGCCGCCGTCCTCGGGGTGCTCTCCTGGCGGCACGAGAAGATCGCGCTGGCCGGCATCTCCCTGCTGGGGGTGGCTGGGATCGCGGCCGCGGTCAGCCGGGGCTCCCTGGTGGACGGGGTGCCCTCCCTGGTGGCCGGGATCGTCGGGGTCCTCGCCCTGCGGTGGATGGTGCGAGCCGGCCGTGCCCGCACCGGCGCCCGTGACGGCGAGCACGAGACCGCCGTCGACGGTCGGCCCGGGGCCGGGGGTCGT
>JAOPXW010000152.1 GCA_025964935.1 Friedmanniella sp.
CCTCCACCGCGCTGCCGTCGGCCGCGCTCGCGGTCGGCGCGCTCCCCGCCGCGCTCACGTCGGCGCGGGCCACCTGGCCCGACTCGGGCAGCACCGGGTGCGGCTGGTGGGTGTCGGGGTGCACATCGGGATGACCGCAGTACCAGGCCACGAGCTCGGGGGCGGCGATGCTGCCGGGCAGGTCCTCACCGGGGATGTCGAGGTGCTTGTCGCTGCCCGCACCGTAGGCGTAGATCACCGCGTCCACGGTCTCGCGCAGCTCGGCCACCGTCAGGTCGGCCCCGATCGTCACGTCCCCGTAGAACCGCACCCCCGACTTCTCCAGGGTGCGCTCCAGGGTGTTGCGGATGGACCGGATCGAGTGGTGGTCGGGCGCGACGCCGTAACGGACCAGGCCGAACGGGACGGGGAGGCGGTCGATCACCGCCACCTCGACGGGCAGGAGGGTCTGCTGGCTCAGTGCCTCCGCCGCGTAGATACCGGACGGGCCCGCACCGATGATGGCCACCACCAGGGGTCCGGGGTGAGGGTCGGCGGGCAGGACGTCGGCGTCGGCGCTCATGGGGCCCAGTATGTCGGGCGCCCATGAGCGCGGACGGGACGGTCAGCTCAGCGGAGCCGGCTCCCCCTGCGGGTCGGCCGCCGGAGCGGGCTCGCCGGGCTCGACCTCGACCGCGGGGTCAGCCTCGACCGATGGGTGAGCCTCGACGGCCAGGTCCGACTCGACGGCCGGGTCCGACGCGTCGGTCGGGTCAGCCTCGACAGCCGGGTCCGACGCATCGGTCGGGTCAGCCTCGACAGCCGACTCAGCCTCGGCCACCGGGGCAGCCTCAGGCTCGACGTGCGGCTCAGAGTGCACCTCGCCGGACGTCGCCGTGTCGGGCTCGGCCACCGGCTCCGCCTCGACGATCGACGCGGCCTGGACGAGGGGCTCGACCTGAAGCGCGGGCTCCGTCAGGACCAGGGGCTCGGCCTGAACGCTCGGCGCTCCCTGCTCCCGGGTCGCCGCCCGGCGCCGTCCGGTCCGACGTCGCGGAGCCGCTTCGGGCTCCGGCGTCGGGTCCTCGGCGACCGGGGTGTCCTGGGCCGGGTCGGCCGTCGCCGTCTCGGGCTCGACGGCAGCTGGGATCCCCCACGCCGGGACCTCAGCCGTCGAAGTCTCGACCGGGGAGGTCTCGACCTCCGGGGCCTCGAACGCCGGAGTCTCGACCGGGGAGGTCTTGACCTCCGGGGCCTCGGCCACCGCGTCAGAGCTCTCGACCGGGCTGGACCCGGAGTCGGACGAGCCGGAGCCGGAGCCGCCGGAGCGACGACCCCGTCCTCGGCCGCGACTGCGACCGGAGCCGGTGGAACCGGTCTCCTGGGCTGCCGGCTCGGCGTCGGTGGTCGGTGCCTCGCTCGACGGGGTGGGCTCGGACTGACGCCCACCACCCTGGCTGGAGCTGGTGCTGTTGCCCGACCCACTGCCGCTGCTCTGGGGAGCGTTGCCGGCCCCGCGACGGTGGTCGCGCGGACGCGGGTCCCGGGTGCCCCCGTCGGCCTGCTTCTGGGTCTCCACCGGCACGTCGTGCAGCTCGTAGCCGCGCCCGTGACAGTGCTCGCACTCGGAGCCGAATGCCTCCAGCAGACCGGTCCCGATCTTCTTCCTGGTCATCTGCACGAGGCCCAGGCTGGTGATCTCGGCGACCTGGTGCCGCGTACGGTCGCGGCCGAGGCACTCCACGAGCCGCCGCAGCAGCAGCTCACGGTTGTTGGGGAGCACCATGTCGATGAAGTCGATGACGATGATGCCGCCGATGTCACGGAGCCGCAGCTGGCGGACGATCTCCTCGGCCGCCTCCAGGTTGTTGCTGGTGACGGTGGCCTCGAGGTTGCCCCCGGAGCCGGTGAACTTGCCGGTGTTGACGTCGATCACCGTCATGGCCTCGGTCCGGTCGATCACCAGCGAGCCACCCGAGGGCAGGAACACCTTGCGCTCCAGGCCCTTGGCGATCTGCTCGTCGAGGCGGTGGGCGGCGAAGATGTCGCCCTCCTCCTCGCTGTCCCAGCGGCTCATCCGCTCGGCCAGGTGCGGGGCCACGTGCGAGACGTACCCGTCGACCGCGTCGTAGGCGTCGTTGGCCAGTCCGTTGCCCTGGATCAGCAGGTCGGAGAAGTCCTCGGTGAAGAGGTCGCGGACGATCCGTACGGTCAGGTCCGGCTCCCCGTAGAGCAGCTGGGGGGCGTTGCCGGCCTTGACCTTGCGCTCGATGTCCTCCCACTGCGCCTTCAGACGGTTCACGTCGCGGACCAGCTCGTCCTCGCTGGCCCCCTCGGCCGCGGTGCGCACGATGACGCTCGCGGACTCGCCGACCAGGTCGGACAGGATGTCCTTCAGGCGCTTGCGCTCCACGTCGGGCAGCTTGCGGGAGATCCCGGACAGGTGGCCGCCGGGGGCGTACACGATGTAGCGACCGGGGATGGAGACGTGGTTGGTCAGCCGGGCGCCCTTGGCCCCGACCGGGTCCTTCGACACCTGGACCAGGATGGGCTGACCGGACTTCAGGACCCGCTCGACCTTGCGACCCTGGCCCTCGGCCCCGAAGGAGTCCCAGTCGACCTCGCCGGCGTAGAGGACCGCGTTGCGGCCCCGGCCGATGTCGATGAAGGCGGCCTCCATGGACGGGAGCACGTTCTGCACCCGACCGAGGTAGACGTTGCCGAGGAGCGACGCGGCGGAGTCGCGGTCGACGTAGTGCTCGACCAGGACGCCGTCCTCGAGCACGGCGATCTGCGACAGATCCTCCCGCTGCCGGATGATCATCTTGCGGCTGACCGCCTCGCGACGGGCCAGGAACTCGGCCTCGCTCAGGATCGGCGCCCGGCGCCGGCCGGCCTCGCGGCCCTCCCGGCGGCGCTGCCGCTTGGCCTCCATCCGGGTCGAGCCCTCGATCCCGGTGACCTCGTTGCTGGGCCGGGCCTGGCGGGCGCGCGGCTCCCGCACCCGGGTGACGACCTCGACCGGGTCGTCGGAGGCACCGCCGGAGTCCTCACCGCGACGGCTGCGACGACGCCGACGACGCCGGCTGCGGCCCTCGCCGTCACCCTCGGCGCTGTCCTCCCCCGCCTCGTCGGCGGAGTCGTCGGTGCTGTCCTCGTCCTCGGGAGCAGCGTCCGGTCGGGTGTGGTCGCGCCCGGCCTGCGGCGGCGACGCCTCGTCGGCCTCGTCGGCCGGCTCCAGGCCGTCGGAGCTGTCACGGCTGTCATCGTCGGAGCCTCCACGACGACGGCGACGACCCCCACGGCGACGGCGACGGCGACGACCGTCGGAGTCGCGTCCGGAGGGGTCGGACTCGCCCTGGCCGGGCTCGTCGTCCTCGTCGCTGTCGTCCTCGTCGGTGCCCTCGTCGTGGGCGTCCTCGTCCTGCGGGCCCTCGTCGTCGACCTTCTCGTCGGTCACGTCGGTGACGTCGGGGGCCGTGGCCTCACTGGGGGCGGCCACGGCCTCGTCCACGACGGGGGCGGTGGACTCCGGCTCGACACCGGCCGGGGCCGGGGCCACGTCGTCGGTGTCGGGCTCGCCGACGGGCGGCTCGTAGTCGTACACCGAGTCGCTCATGGTGGTCTGGTGCGGGACGGGCGCGGCCGAGAACATCGACGACAACCCGGCCACGGCGGCCCGGTCCACCTCGACCGGCGCCGCGGCGTCGGTGGTCATGCCCGACTCGGCGAGCAGGTCACTGACCGACTGCTCCGCGGCGGGGCTGCTCTTCTTGGCGGCCCGCTTGCGCGGGGCGCGGGTCCGCGCCGGGGCGGGCGGGGCGTCGGCGACCGGTGCCGACCCGGACTCGGAGGACCCGGACTCGGCGGACCCGGACTCGGCCGGGGCCAGCTCGGTCAGGTCGGGCTGGGCCGCGGCTACCGCCTTCTTGGTGGTGCGCTTCGCGGCGGCCTTGCGCGCCGGCCGCTTCG
>JAOPXW010000208.1 GCA_025964935.1 Friedmanniella sp.
CCTCCACACGCCGCTGGGCGAGGACGGCGACTCCGAGTTCGGCGACCTCATCGAGGATTCCGAGGCAGTGGTCCCCGCGGATGCGGTCAGCTTCACGCTGCTGCAGGAGCAGCTGCACGACGTGCTCGACACGTTGAGCGAGCGGGAGGCCGGCGTCGTCTCGATGCGGTTCGGCCTGACCGACGGTCAGCCCAAGACGCTGGACGAGATCGGCAAGGTCTACGGGGTCACGCGCGAGCGGATCCGGCAGATCGAGTCCAAGACCATGAGCAAGCTCCGGCACCCCTCCCGGTCCCAGGTTCTGCGGGACTACCTGGACTGAGGTTTCGGTTCGGCACACGAGGGCGGGTTCGGCGTCAGCCGGGCCCGCCCTCGTCGTTCCGGCCGCTCACCCGGTGACGCGGAGAAATGCCCAGGCCCCCTCCATCACGAGGATGGAGAGGGCCTGGGCTGTAAGCGCTGAGGGCGCTACTTGATGCGGGAGGACTCGTCGTGTATCTCGAGTGCGACCTGGCGGAGCTTGTCAGCGTGCTCCTTGCTGTGGTGGGCACAGAAGAGCAGCTCGAAGCCGCTGGTCATGGTGACCCGGACGTAGGCCTGGGCGCCACAGCGATCGCACCGGTCGGCTGCCGTCAAAGCCCCGCCTTCGATGACTGAAGTGCTCACGGTCGGCCTCGCTTTCTGAGATCAGGATGATCCTCGTCAATGGTGGGTGAAGCAGGAGGTGCCGAACGCAAGCTGGGTGGTTGCTGGGTCCCTCGGTTATCAGTCAACATCCAACCAGGCTCTTATTGTTCCCGTCGGGCATCTCAACCCCATGTCTCTTGTGTAACGACCATCAAGGGGCCGAGGCGTCGACGCTCTAACAGTGGTTCGGAGCCCGACACCGTCTGGTCTGGTCAGACTACGTCCGAAGTTCAAGAGGGCGCCGACGGTAGTCTTCGTACGTGTCCACCCCTCGTCCCGCCGCTGAGAACCGCGACTACGAGGCACGGCACCTGCTCGTCCTCGAGGGGCTGGAGGCCGTCCGGAAGCGCCCGGCCATGTACATCGGGTCCACCGACACCCGCGGGCTGATGCACTGCCTGTGGGAGATCATCGACAACTCCGTCGACGAGGCCCTCGGCGGTCACGGGACGGAGATCTCCGTCACGTTGCGCTCCGACGGCGGCGTCACCGTGGTCGACCAGGGTCGCGGGGTGCCCGTCGACGTGGAGCCCCGGACCGGGCTGTCCGGGGTCGAGGTCGTCTTCACCAAACTGCACGCCGGGGGCAAGTTCGGGGCCGGCTCCTACAACGCGACGGGCGGGCTGCACGGGGTCGGCTCCTCGGTCGTGAACGCCCTGTCGACCCGGCTGGACGTCGAGGTCGACCGCGGCTCCGCCACCTGGGCGATGTCCTTCCGGCGGGGCACCCCCGGAGTCTTCGACGGACCCGGACCGGACGCCCCCTTCACCCCCGACGCGACGCTGCGCAAGATCGGCCGGGCCAAGAAGGGCGTCACCGGGACCCGGGTCACCTACTGGCCCGACCGCCAGATCTTCCTGAAGACCGCCGAGCTGTCGCTCAAGGACCTGCAGGACCGGGCGCGTCAGACCAGCTTCCTGGTCCCCGGTCTGGCCCTGCACCTGACCGACGAGCGGACCGCCGAGGTCACCCACGAGACCTTCCGGCACGACGGAGGCATCTCGGAGTTCTGCGAGTTCCTGGCCTCCGACCGCTCCCTGACCGACGTCGTACGACTGCAGGGCCAGGACCGCTTCGTGGAGACGGTGCCCATGCTGGACGACGCCGGTCACATGGAGCCGACCGACGTCGAGCGGGAGGTCGAGATCGACGTGGCCGTCCGCTGGGGCGAGGGCTACGAGACCCGGACCCAGTCCTACGTCAACATCATCGCCACCCCCAAGGGCGGCACCCACGTGGCCGGCTTCGAGCGCGGTCTGACCAAGGCGTTCGCCAAGTCGCTGGCCGGCAGCCGGCTGCTGAAGGCCGGCGAGGAGGTGGTCAAGGACGACGTGCTGGAGGGCATGACGGCCGTGGTCACCGTACGGCTGGCCGAGCCCCAGTTCGAGGGTCAGACCAAGGAGGTGCTCGGCACCCCGGCGGTCTCCCGGCTGGTCGCCACGGCGGTCGAGCGCGAGCTGGGGGAGTTCCTGGGCTCGACCAAGGCGGCCACCAAGGCCCAGGCCCGCTCGGTCCTGGAGAAGGTCGTGGGGGCCTCCCGTGCCCGGGTGGCGGCCCGTGCCCACCGCGAGGCCACCCGGCGCAAGAACGCCCTGGAGTCCTCCAGCCTGCCGCCCAAGCTCAAGGACTGCCGCAGCACGAACGTCGACCAGACCGAGCTGTTCATCGTCGAGGGCGACTCGGCGCTGGGCACGGCCAAGACGGCCCGGAACGCCGACCTGCAGGCCCTGCTGCCCATCCGCGGCAAGATCCTGAACGTGCAGAAGGCGTCGGTCGGCGACATGCTCAAGAACGCCGAGTGCGCGGCGATCATCCAGGTGGTCGGGGCCGGTTCGGGACGCAGCTTCGACCTCGAGGCGGCCCGCTACGGGAAGATCATCTTCATGGCCGACGCGGACTCCGACGGGGCCCACATCCGCTGCCTGCTGGCCACCCTGTTCTTCCGCTACATGCGCCCGATGGTCGACGCCGGCCGGGTCTACACGGCCGTGCCGCCGCTGCACCGCTTCGAGCTGACCAACCCGCGCAAGGGCCAGGAGCGCTTCATCTACACCTACTCCGACGCGGAGTACCAGCGCAAGGCGGCCGAGCTGACCAAGCGGGGCAGCAACTTCAAGGAGCCGCAGCGCTACAAGGGGCTCGGCGAGATGGACGCCGACCAGCTGGCCGAGACGACCATGAGCCCGCGGCACCGGACCCTGCGGCGGATGACCGTGGACGACGGCCTGATCGCCGAGACCACCTTCGAGATGCTGATGGGCAACGACGTCGGGCCGCGGAAGGAGTTCATCATCGACGGCGCCTACAGCCTGGACTCCGCCGCCCTCGACGTCTGACCCGCGCCGGCCCGGGCAGGGTCGGTGCGTCTCAGCCCGGCACGATCCGACCCGGCACGATCCGACCCGGCACGATCCGACCGGCACGACTCAGCCGGGCCGGGCCATGTCGAAGCGGGCTGCCGCGCTGATGCCGAAATAGGCGGTCGGCCCACCGCCCCGGAGCACGGGCTGCGCCGCCACGGTGTCGAAGACGCCGTCCACGATCAGGGACTCCTCGATGTGCACCGCCACCACCTCGCCCAGGGTCAGCCAGGCCCCCACCGGCTGCCCGTCGTGGCCGGTGAGCCGCAGCCGCTGGCTCACCCGGCACTCGAACGCGACCGGGGCGCCCGCGACCCGGGGCGGGGCCACCTCGAGGGAGTCGACCCCGACCAGTCCGGCCAGGTCGAACTCGTCCTGGTCCGGTCCGACGGTGGCGGAGGTGGCGTTCATGGCCTCCGCCTGCGGGCGACTGACCAGGTTCCAGACGAACTCCCCGGTCTCGGCGACGTTGCTGACGCTGTCCTTGTAGCCCGTGCTGGAGAACCCGATGATCGGCGGGGTGTAGTTGAAGGCGTTGAAGAAGCTGTACGGGGCGAGGTTGCGGACCCCGGTCGCCGACAGGGTGCTGACCCAGCCGATGGGCCGGGGGGCCACGATGGCGTTGAACGGGTCGTGCGCCAGACCGTGCCCCTCACGGGGCCGGTAGACGTACACCGAGCGTCACAGCACCTGGGTCAGGGCGCCGGTGTCCACGTCGTAGAGGAAGCCGCCGATCAGGGCCCGGTCCCCGATGTGGGGGTGGGTCCGCAGGGCCGTGACGTCCTCGACCAGCTTGCCGTGCTGGTCCGCCGACGCCCCGATGCTCAGGTCGCTGAGGTCCTCACCGGTGGCGGCGAGCGCCTGGGCCACGATGTCGGCATCGTCGCCGCTGCCCACGGCGCAGCGGGTGTGGGGCACGATCAGGATGCGCCGCACCCCGAGCAGGTGCACGGCGAGTACGCAGCCCACCAGGGCGTCCGGGGTCAGCCGGCCGCCGGGGGTGCGGATGATCTTGGCGTCACCGATGTTCAGCCCGATCATCTCCAGCGGCTCGATCCGGGAGTCCATGCAGGTCACCATGGCGACGCCGGCCCGGGCGATCCCGTCGAACCCGCCGTGCGCGAACTGGGTCTGGTACCCCACGTTCTGGGTGAGTAGATCGGCGAAACCCTCGGTCGGTGTGGTCGGCTGCGGCACGGGATCCACCCTAGGACCCGCACGTGACGACCGGCGACCAGGTCCGCCGTTCGGGGTCAGCCACCGGGTGTTGCGGCGACCGCGGCGACCGGCTGGGCCAGCGGCACTCCGGAGCCGTCGCGGCGACCGTCCGGCGGGGGCAGCTCGACCGGTGCCCCGCTGGCGGCCGCGGCCCGGGCCGGAGCCCGCCCCGCCCAGGCCAGCAGCAGCGTGTCCTCGCCGCGCAGGAAGCGGTGGCACCGTACGCCTCCGGTGGCCCGCCCCTTGGCCGGGTACTCGGCCAGGGAGGTCACCTTCGCGGTGCCGGCGTCGGTGCCGGGCAGGGCCGCGGCGGACCCGGCCACCGTGACCACCACCGCGGGCTCGTCCCCGGCCGGCACCGCCCCGAAGAACACCACCCGGGCCCCGGGGGCCAGCTTGACCCCGGCCACCCCGCCGCCTGCGCGGCCCTGGGGCCGGACGAGCTGGGCGGGGAAGTGCAGCAGCTGGGCGTCGCTGGTCACGAAGGCCAGGTCCGCACCGGGGTCGGTGAGCTCCAGGGCGCCCACGACCCGGTCACCCGGGTCGAGCCGGATGACCTCCCACGCCTCCTTGGTCAGGGGCTCGGGGTTGACCCGCTTGACCACCCCGGCGGCCGTGCCCAGGGCCAGACCGGGGGAGTCGGCCCCCACGGTCGCCAGGGCCAGGACCTGCTCGCCCGGCTCGAGGGGGAGGAGCTCGTCGACGTGGCTGCCGCCCTGCAGGTGCGGGGCGTTCGCGGTCCCCGGCACCGTGGGCAGGTCGAGAACGCTGACCCGGACCAGGCGTCCCAGGCTGGTCAGGGCCCCGACGTGACCGCGGGCGCTGCCGAGCACGGCGGACAGGACCACGTCGTGACCGGTGCGGGGACCCTCGGTCGGCAGCGGGTCGGCGTGGTCGGTCCGGGCCAGCAACCCGGCGGAGGACAGCAGCACCCAGCAGGGGTCGTCGGTCACCTCCAGCGGTGCGGCGGTGGTCGTCGCCACCCCGCCGGCCGCGAGCAGCACCGTACGCCGGGGGGTCCCGTGCTTCTTCGCCATCGCGGCCAGCTCCTCACCGACGAGGGCGCGCAACCGGGCCGGGTCGTCCAGGATCTCCGAGAGGGCGGCGATCTCGGCCAGCAGCGCATCCCGCTCGGTCTCCAGCTCCAGGGTGCTGAAGCGGGTCAGGCGACGCAGCGGCATCTCCAGGATGTAGTTCGTCTGCGTCTCGGTCAGGTCGAAGGCCTCCATCAGCCGCTGCCGGGCCTGGGCGGTGTCGTCGGAGGACCTGATGATCGCGATCACGTCGTCGATGTCCAGGATGGCCACCAGGAGCCCGGCGACCAGGTGCAGCCGCTCGGTCGCCTTGCGTCGGGCGAACGCGGTCCGTCGCCGGGTGACCTCGAAGCGGTGCTCCAGGTAGACCGTCAGCAGCTCGCGCAGCGACAGGGTCCGCGGCTGCCCCTCGACCAGCGCGACGGCGTTGATGGCGAAGCTGTCCTCGAGCTTGGTCAGCTTGTAGAGGCTCTCCAACACGGCCTCGGGGTTGAAGCCGTTCTTGATCTCGATCACCAGCCGGGTGCCGTTGGTGGAGAGGTCGGTGAGGTCCTTGACGTCGGCGATGCCCTGCAGCTTGCGGGCCTGGACCAGGTTCTTGATCTGCTCGATGATCCGCTCGGGGCCGACCATGTACGGCAGCTCGGTGACCACGATCCCCTTGCGCCGGGGGTGGACCTGCTCGATCCGGCTGGTGGCCCGGATCCGGAACGACCCGCGGCCCGAGTGGTAGGCCTCCCGGATGCCGTCGAGGCCGATGATGCGGCCGCCGGTGGGCAGGTCGGGTCCCGGAACGAACCGCATCAGCTCCTCGACCGTCGCCTGCGGGTGGGTGATCAGGTGCCGCAGGGCCTGCACGACCTCGACCAGGTTGTGCGGCGGGCAGTTCGTCGCCATCCCGACGGCGATGCCGGAGGCGCCGTTGACCAGCAGGTTGGGCAGGGCCGCGGGCAGGACAGTCGGCTCGGAGTCCTTGCCGTCGTAGTTGGGCTTGAAGTCGACGGTGTCCTGGTCCAGCCCGGCGGTCATCGCCACCGCGGTCTCGGCCATCCGGCACTCGGTGTAGCGCATCGCCGCCGGGCCGGAGTCCAGTGAGCCGAAGTTGCCGTGGCCGTCGATCATCGGCAGCCGCATCGTCCAGGGCTGGGCCGTCCGGACCAGGGCGTCGTAGATCGCGGTGTCGCCGTGCGGGTGGTACTGGCCCATCACCTGGCCGACGACCCGGGCGCACTTGACGTGCGAGCGGTCGGGCCGGATCCCCATCTCGTCCATGGCGTACAGGATCCGGCGCTGCACCGGCTTCAGGCCGTCCCGCGCGTCGGGCAGTGCGCGGGAGTAGATGACGGAGTACGCGTACTCGAGGAAGCTGGTCTGCATCTCCGAGGACACGTCGATGTCGACGATCCGCTCGGTGAAGTCCTCGTCGGCGGGCCCTGAGCTGGAGCCCCGGCCCGAGGATGAGGTGCGTGCCATGTCCTGCCTCTCTGCGGTCCGGGCGGCCGGTGCAGCCGCCGCCCGGCCTGATTCTGCCTGCTGGGAGCCCGGAACGGCCGGACGGCACGCCCCGCCCGGACCGCCGTCGCCGGCCGGCTAGCCCAGGAAGGGCCGCAGCCGTGCGGCGAGTCCGTCGTCGGCGGTCCGCTCGGCCGCGTAGAGGACGCCGTAGGTGAACCCGTTGTGGCCGTTCTCCACACCGATCTGGGCGCCCAGCCGGCGCAGGAAGGCGGCGCTGACCGCGGCGTCCTGCCGTTCCCCCAGGACGTCCTGGAGGTTCTTGCGAGCGGCGATGGCCCGTTCGGCCTTGGGGCCGAGGACGGGCTGGGCCACCTCCAGGGCGTAGCGGTGCCGCTTCGCGGCCTTCCGGGCCCGGTGCAGCAGCTCGGCGGCCTGGTCGTCGCCGGACTCCAGTGCGGCCAGCCCGGCGGCCAGCCGGCGGTGGACCCGTTTGTCGGCGGACTTGAGGTAGCCGCCGACCTTGCCCGCCGGGCGGTCGGCGCGTCCGGTCAGCGGCGGGGCCTGCCGCCACTGGCGGAGCAGGAGGACGAGGTCGGCGTACCGGGGGGTGGCCAGGGCGGCGGTCACGGCCGTCATGGCGGTGGCCCGCTCGGCGGCGAGCTGGGCCTGCAGGCGCGGGCCCACCGCGCCCAGCACGTCCTCGGGGGGCAGCGCCTCGAGGGCGGCCCTCAGCCGGGTCCCGAGCACGTCGAGGTCGCGTACCGCGCCCAGCAGCGAGGCCCACCAGACCAGCTCGTCCTCCAGGTGACCGGCCCGGGGGACGTCGACCAGGTCGCCGAACACCCGCAGCGTGCTGCGCAGCCGGCGGATCGCCACCCGGGTGGGGTGCACCACGTCCTCCCCGGCCAGCAGCGCGTCACCGGCCGGGATCAGGACGTCGCACTGCTCGCTGAGGAAGCCGCCGACCAGGTCCCGCAGGGTCGCCGGCGCGGGCGGGCTCTCGGGCGTCATCGGTGGAGGGGCCATCGGGTCCTTGCTCTCACGGGGGCGGATCGCGGGCTCCGCCCGCGGTCGACGGGGTCGGGGGATCGACGGCAGGGCGGGGTCGGGGGACCTCACCACGCGAAGTCCGAGTCGCGGTACTCCAGGGCCGAGCGCTCCGCCCGGGCCTCCTCGTCGGCGCGGAGCTCGACCCGGCGGATCTTGCCACTGATGGTCTTGGGCAGCTCCCCGGCGAACTCGAGGCGGCGGATCCGCTTGTAGCCGGCCAGGTGCTCGCGAGCGTGGGCCAGGATCGAGCGGGCCGTCTCGGCGTCGTCTGCGTGCCCGGCCGCCAGCGTCACGTACGCCTTGGGTACGGCCAGCCGCAGCTCGTCGGGGGCCGGCACCACCGCCGCCTCCGCGACCGCCGGGTGCCGGATCAGCACCGACTCCAGCTCGAAGGGGCTGATGCGGTAGTCACTGGCCTTGAAGACGTCGTCGGCCCGGCCCACGTAGGTGAGGTAGCCGTCCGGGTCGCGGCTCACCACGTCGCCGGTGTGGTAGACGCCGCCGGCGAACGCCTCGGCGTTCAGGGCGACGTCGGGGTGCCCCGCCCGCTCCTGGTAGGCCGACATCAGCGCGACCGGCCGCTCGGTGAGGTCCAGGCAGAGCTCGCCCTCGTCCTCGCGGACCTCTCCGGTGGCCGGGTCGACCAGCACCACCTTGTAGCCGGGCAGCGGCCGGCCCATGGACCCGGGTCGAACCTCCGCCCCGGGTGGGTTGCCCACCTGCGCGGTGGTCTCGGTCTGGCCGTAGCCGTCCCGGATGGTCAGACCCCACGCGGTCCGCACCCGCTCGATGACCTCGGGGTTGAGGGGCTCGCCGGCCGACAGCACCTCGCGGAGCAGGGGCGTGACCGCGCCCAGGTCGGTCTGGATCAGCATCCGCCACACGGTGGGCGGGGCGCAGAACGTGGTCACGCGGCGCTCCACCAGCACCCGGAGCAGGTCCTGGGGGTCGAACCTCGTGTAGGTGTAGACCAGCACGGTGGCCCCGGCCAGCCAGGGGGTGAAGACGTTGCTCCAGGCGTGCTTGCCCCACCCGGGCGAGGAGATGTTGAGGTGCACGTCGCCGGGGCGCAGCCCCATCCAGTACAGGGTGGACAGGTGCCCGACGGGGTAGGAGGTCTGGGTGTGCTCGACGAGCTTGGGCAGTGCGGTGGTGCCGGAGGTGAAGTAGAGCAGCATGGCGTCGGTGCCCTTGGTGGCCCCGGGGAGGAACCGGTCCGAGCCGCTGAAGTCGTCGGCCCGGGCGTACGGGATCCAGCCGTCCTCGAGCCAGCTGCCGCCCTCTCCGACGCCGACCTTGCCGAGCGGCAGGTGCAGGCCCGCGAACTTCTCCCGATCGGCCAGATCCGCGACCAGCAGCTTGGCGTCGCCGCGGGCGACCCGGTCGGCCAGGTCCTCCGGCGACAGCATCGGGGTCGCCGGGATGATGACCGCGCCCAGGCGGAAGGCCCCGAGCATCACCTCCCACAGGGGGACCACGTTGCCCAGCACCAGCAGCAGCCGGTCGCCCCGGCGCAGGCCCAGGCTGAACAGGAAGTGGGCCACCGCCACCGAGCGGTCGCCCAGCTCGCGGAACGTGAGGGCCTGCTCCTGGTCACCGTCGACCACGACCAGGGCCAGCCCGTCCGGGTTCTCCTCGGCCAGCCCGTCGAACCAGTCGGTGGCGAAGTTGAACAGCGGCAGCCGGGGCCAGGTGAAGTGCTCGTACGCCGTCTCGTAGTCGTGGCGGTGCTGGACCAGGAAGTCCCGGGCCGCCCGGACGTGACGGTTCAGTGTCATGGCCTGACGGTACCGCCCCGGCCCCCACCCGCCCGGCACCGCCTCCGGGGCGCGGGCCGGGGTGACCTGTGGTCGGGCTGAGTGCGTCGCCGCGGGCCCGGTCGTCGACCCGGAACTGGCTACCACCAGGGCGGGAACCCGCGGACCGTCGTGTCCGAGGTTGGTCCACCGCCTCCGGGTGTCAGTGGCCTTGCGTAGGCTGCTCTCGTGTCCGTCAGCCAGCTCGAGAACCCTCCCGGATATCCCCGGGAGTGGGAGGCCGACGTCGTCCTGACCGACGGCGGGGTGGCCCGCCTCCGGCCGATCCGGCCCGCCGACGCGGACCTGCTGGTCGCCTTCTACGAGCGGGTGTCGCCGGAGTCGCAGTACCTGCGCGTCTTCGCGCCCTTCCCCCGCCTCAGCCAGCGTGACGTCAAGCGGTTCACCGAGGGCGACTACGTCGACCGGGTGGCCTTCATCCTGACCGTCGGCGACACCATGATCGGCGTCGGCCGCTACGACCGGACCGAGACCGACCAGGCCGAGGTGGCCTTCCTGGTCGAGGACGCACACCAGGGCCGCGGCATCGCCCAGCTGCTGCTGGAGCACCTGGCGGAGGCGGCCCGGGAGCGGGGCATCACCGGCTTCATCGCCGAGGTGCTGCCCGAGAACGCCCGGATGGCCCAGGTCTTCGCCGACGCCGGCTACCGCGTGCACAAGGGCATCGAGGACGGGGTGCTGTCCGTCGAGTTCCCCATCCTGCCCACCGACACCTCGGTCGGGGTGATGGAGCGGCGCGAGCACCGGGCCGAGAGCGCCTCGGTCGAGCGCCTCCTGAACCCGCACCGGATGGTCATCTACGGCAAGGGCCGCCGGGTCCAGGGCCTGGTCAACTCGATGGTCCGCGGCGGGTTCCGCGGCGAGGTGGTCGCGGTCAGTGCCGACGGGGTCCCCGTCGTCGGGGTGCCGACCGCCGCCACGATCGCGGTGGTCAACGGTCGCTTCGACCTCGCCGTGGTCTGCGTCCCCACCAGTGAGCTGGGGGCGGTGGTGATCGACGCCGCCCACAAGGGCGCGCACGGGATCGTGGTGCTGACCGGCACCGACTTCGGGGCCGGCGACAACCACACGGTGGTCAACCTGGCCCGGGCGTACGGGATCCGGGCGCTGGGTCCCGACGCCCTGGGTCTGATCAACACCTCGCCGACCGTGGAGCTGAACGCCACGCCCGGCCCGATGCCGCGGACGGGTGGGGTGGGCCTGTTCTGCCAGTCGGCGGCGGTCGGGGTGGCCCTGCTCAACCACGCCGTCCGCCAGGACCTCGGGCTGTCCTCCTTCATCAGCACCGGCGACTACGCCGACGTCACCGCCAACGACGTGATGCAGTACTGGGAGGACGACCAGGCCACCCGGGTGTGCCTGCTGTCACTGGACTCGATCGGCAACCCGCGCAAGTTCTCCCGGATCACCCGGCGGCTGACCCGGCGTAAGCCGGTGGTGGTCTTCGCCCCGGGCCGCACCAACCGGGCCAGCCATGCCGGGGTCCGCGGCGGGCTGGGCCACGCACCCGACGAGGCGGTGGACGCGCTGTTCCGGCAGGCCGGGGTGATGGTGGTGCACCGGCGCGGGGCGATGTTCGACATCGCCAAGGTGGCCGCCCGGCAGCCGCTGCCCTGCGGGCCGCGGGTCCGGGTCATCACCAACTCCGCGACCCTGGCCCAGCAGATGCTGCACACCATCGAGGCCGTGGGGCTGCTCTCGGAGCAGGCCCCGGTGCTGCTCAGCTCCGAGGCCACCCCGGAGGCGTTCGCCGCCGCCGCCCGGGAGGCGCTGGCCGACCCCAAGGTCAACTCGGTGGTGTGTGCGGCCGTGAACGTCTTCGACCAGGGGACCGAGGACGTCATCGACGCCCTCGAGCAGGTGGCGGCCTGCGCGCCCAAGCCGCTGCTGGGGGTCTTCCTCGACTTCTTCGCCCCGACCCGGACCGAGGAGCACGTCGACGGGCCGGGCGGGCTGCCTCGTTTCGACGCCCCGGCCGACGCCATCCACGCCCTCTCCGCCCTGACCGCCCACGCCCACTGGCGCGAGCGCGACCCGGGAGCGGTGCCAATGCTCGAGGTCGACACCGACTCGGCCAAGCGGGTGGTCAACCGGGTGTTGGGCACCCACCCGCAGGGTCGCGAGCTGACCGGCGACGAGACCGACGCCGTGCTGCACGCGTACGGCATCGGCCTGGTCCGGCGCTACCCGGTCCGCAGCCTGGAGGAGGCCACCGCCGTGGCCGAGCGGCTGGGCTGGGACGTCGTCCTGAAGGCCACCGCCCGGTCGGTGCGGGGGCGCCCCGATCTGGCCAGCGTGCACCGGCACCTGGACGACCCCGAGCAGCTGGCGCAGGCGTGGGCCGACCTCGGCGAGCTGGTCACCGACATCGGTCTGCACGCCGACGCCGGGCTCACGGTCGCCGAGCCGGTGGTCCAGAAGATGGCCGCGCCCGGGGTGGCCCTGGTCGTGACCAGCCGGGAGGACGCCGCCTTCGGCCCGATCGTCTCCCTGGGTCTGGACGGCATCGCCAGTGAGCTGCTGGGTGACACCGTCTACCGGGTGCCCCCGCTCACCACCGTCGACGCGGCGGCCATGGTCCGCGACCTGCGGGCCGCGCCCACGCTGTTCGGTCGGCACGGGACGCCGGGGGTCGCCGTGTCCGCCATCGAGGACCTGCTGCACCGGGTGTCCCTGCTCGCCGACGAGATCCCGCAGCTGGCCTCGGTGACCCTCAGCCCCTGCGTGGCCTCGGTCGGCTCGGTCGCGGTCCTGGGGGCCAGCATCCACATCGCCCCCACCGACGACCGGCGGGACCCGATGGCCAGGGTCCTCTGACCCGGCCGGTCCGTCGGTCGGCCCGCTCGGCGACCAGGGGGGTGACCGAGCGGGGCGCTGGGGGTGCCGCGGTCGTGGCAGGATGTCGGCCATGAGGCTTGGCTCCACGAGGAAAGACCTGCGCGTCGAGATCGACGCCTGTGGCTACTTCCCGGAGCTGGTGGAGGACGCGATGGTGATCGCCCTCGCCGAGGAGGAGCTGCTGGACTTCGTGGTCCACCACGAGCCCACCTTCAACCACGACGAGATCCACCGCCACGTCACGGTGCTGGCGCTGACCCCCACCCGGCTGATCGTGGGTCACACCGACGACCAGCCGGCAGAGCCCCCGCTGACCGGCACCTACGCCGCCTCCTCGACCGAGTCGGTCGCCCTGGGCAAGATCAACACCGTCGTGCTGACCCGGGTGGTCAACCAGCCCGAGGCCTACCGGACCGGGTCGCGCGACGTGAACGAGACCTGGCTGTCCGTGGGCTGGGGGGCCGTCCGCCGCCTCGACCTGGAGCAGGCGACCTGCAGCGACCCGCAGTGCGAGGCCGACCACGGCTACACCGGAGCCTTGGTGGGGGACGACCTGACGGTCCGCATGAGTGCCGCCGCCGACGGGTCCGACCGGGTGGCCCGGCTGGTTCGCTTCTCCAGCTCCCTGCAGCGCGCAGCGGCGGTATGACCTCGCAGCTGGTCACGTCGTCGCAGGCCGGGCTGCCGGAGATGGTCGTGCCCGCGTACGGCCGGTCCACGCTGGGCGAGCTGATGCCGAGCATCGGGGCCCACCTGGGAGTGCCCGGCTGCCGCGACGACGTGCTGGGTCTCCCGTCGGCCCAGCGCTATGTGGTCGTCCTGGTCGACGGACTCGGCTGGCACCTGGTGCGGCGGGCGATGGCCGGCGCGCCGTACCTGTCCTGGCTGCTGGGGGAGGGCCGACCGATCACCTCGGGCGTGCCCAGCACCACCGCCACCAGCCTGGCCAGCCTGGGGACCGGGCTGCCGCCCGGCCGGCACGGGATCGTCGGCTACACCTCCCGGGTGCCCGGCACCGGGGAGATCCTGAACGCCCTCACGTGGGAGTCCGACCTGGTGGCGCGGGCGTACCAGCCCAAGCCGACCTTCTTCGAGCGCGCCGCCGCCGCCGGGGTCCGGGTCAGCTCGGTCGCGCTGGAGCGCTTCGAGGCGAGCGGGCTGACCGAGGCGGCGCTGCGCGGAGCCGAGTTCGTCCCCTTCGCCGACGAGAAGGCCGAGGACGACCGGATCGACCTGGTCGTGGCGGCGGCGGGTCGCGGCGACCGCAGCCTGGTCTACGCCTACGAGCGGGAGCTCGACCACTGCGGCCACGTGCTGGGGTGCGAGTCGCCGGCCTGGCTGTCCCAGCTCCAGCGGATCGACGCCATGTGCGAGCGGCTGCGGGACGCCCTGCCCGACGACGTACGGCTGGTCATCACCGGGGACCACGGCATGGTGGACGTGCCCACCGACCACCAGATCGTGGCCGAGGACGAGCCGCAGCTGATGCGGGGGGTCAGCGCGCTGGCCGGCGAGGGCCGCTTCCGCCAGCTCTACGTCGACCACGGCTCGGCGACCAAGGTGGCGAACCGCTGGCGCGAGCGGCTGGGGGACCTCGCCTGGGTCCGGACCCGGGACGAGGCCGTGGAGGACGGGTGGTTCGGCCCGGTCGAGGACGACCTGCGCGAGCGCTACGGCCACGTCCTGGTGGCCATGCGCGGCTCCTGGGCGGTGATGACGCGGCAGTTCCCCCGCGAGCTGAGCCTGGTCGGCATGCACGGGTCGCTCACCCCGGCCGAGATGGCCATCCCTCTGTTCACCGACTGAGGCCGTCGCCCGCTCGGGGTTCATCGCGAGCGCCAGCCGGCCGCCGTCGCCGAGCGCGGCGTCGAACGAGTCGCGGGCCCCGTCCAGGTCGAACAGCTCGGGGCCGGCAGCCCCCGGCGAACAAGATCACCCCGGGCCGCACTCGAGGGCGGCGGCCGCGGCGACCCCGGGAGTTTCACCCGCGCGCGCGTCCGGGGGGCGTCCGTCCCGGGATGGCAGGATGCGGGTCGTGGCTGAGTTCTCCTACTTCACCGGCCCGATGGACTGCGGGAAGTCGACGCTGGCCCTCCAGTTCGACTACACCCACGCGGCGGGCGGGCGGAACGGGCGGCTGTTCACCAGCCACGACCGGGCCGGGGAGGCGACGATCTCCTCGCGGCTGGGCCTGGTGCGGCCCGCGGTCGAGGTCACCCCCGGCTTCGACTTCTGGGTGTACGTGGTCGACCAGCTGACCCGGGGCGAGCGGGTGGACTACCTGGTCTGCGACGAGACCCAGTTCTACGAGCCCGGGCAGGTCGACCAGCTGGCCAAGATCGTGGACGAGCTCGAGATCGACGTCTTCGCAGTCGGCATCCTGACCGACTTCCAGACCCGGCTGTTCCCCGGGTCGCAGCGCCTGGTGGAGCTGTGCGACAAGATCGAGGTCCTGCAGGTCCGTGCCCTGTGCTGGTGCGGGCAGCGCGCCACCCACAACGCCCGGACCGTCAACGGCGTGCTGGTCACCGAGGGCGACCAGGTCGTCGTGGGGGACACCGCCCTGCGCGGGGACGAGGCCGCGGTGCTGGCGTACGAGGTCCTGTGCCGGCGGCACCACCGCCGCGGGGTGACCCGGGCCGTGGCCGGCACCGCACCCTCGGACCCGCTGCCCTTCGAGCGCCCCGACGAGCCCACCGAGCCCTCCCGCGAAGCCGTCCAGGAAGGACGCCGATGACCACCCCGGTCTTGATCGAGACCGCCGAGCTCGCCGAGCGGCTGGCCACGGGCGCGCCCCTGGTGCTCGCCGACGTCCGCTGGACCCTCAACGGCCCGCCGGGTCGGCCCGAGTTCGAGGCGGGCCACCTGCCGGGCGCGGACTGGGTGGACCTCGAGCACGCCCTGTCGGGCCCGCCGGGGGAGGGCGGTCGGCACCCGCTGCCCGACCCCGCCACCTTCGTCGCCGCCGTCCAGGCACTGGGGGTCGACCCCGACACCGAGGTGGTGGTCTACGACGCGGGCAGCGCGCTGGCGGCCTCCCGGCTGTGGTGGCTGCTGGGCCACTACGGCCACACTCGGGTCCGGGTGCTGAACGGCGGCTACGCGGCCTGGATGGCGGAGGGACGACCGAGCGAGACGGGGCCGGCGGCACCCCGGACCGCGGGCACCTTCACCGGGACGCCGGGCCACCGATCGACCCGGGCCGCCGACGACCTGACCGGGGGGCGCGCGGTGGCGGTCGACGTCCGGGCCCCCGAGCGCTACACCGGCGAGACCGAGCCCATCGACCCGGTGGCCGGCCACATCCCCGGTGCACGGAACCGGCCGTCGATGGACAACCTGGGCCCCGACGGGCGGCTGCGGGCCCCGGCCGACATCCTGGCCCGCTACGTCGACCTGGAGCGGCCCGTCTTCTACTGCGGGTCCGGCATCACCGCGGCCCACACCCTGCTCGCGCTGGAGTCGGCGGGGCGGCACGACGGGGCGATCTATCCCGGCTCGTGGAGCGAGTGGATCCGGGATCCGACCCGACCGGTGGCCACCGGCGAGCAGCCGTAGAGCTCGGCTGGGGGGCAGCCCGGAGAGCTCAGCTGGGGGGCTTGGGCCCGCCGAACATGATCTCGTCCCAGCTGGGCACCGAGGCGCGCTTGCGCTTGGCCGCCGGCTTCGGGGCGGCTCTCTTTTCCTCGGCCACCTTTTCCTCGGCCGCCGGCTCCTGGGCTACGGGCTCCTCGGGTGTCGGCGCGGCGGCGGGGGCGTGCGTCTCGGCCTCGAACTCGACCGCCTCCTCCTCCCGGTCGTCGTAGTCGACGATGGCCTGCGGCGGGGCCGCGGCGTCGGTGCTGGCTCCGTCGAGCTCGACGTCCTCGTCGGTGAGCTCGGGCGCCTCGGTCAGGCTCAGGCCGAGGTGGGCCCGGTGCGGCCCGGCCGGGGCCTCGGGGGCTCCGGGCTGGTCGTCGTCCTGGCTCGGCTCCACCGGGTAGTTGACGACGATGGCCGGCTCCCAGCCGCCCTCGGCCGTCTCGGGCACGGCTGAGGCATCGGAGAGGCCGGCGTACGCCTTGGGCGCGTCCTCGCCGAGCGGGCTGCCGAGCATCCCGTACAGCGTCTCCAGCGGCGACTCCTGCTCGCCCGCCTCTTCGTGCTCGGTGCCGACCTCGGGGGTCCAGTCGTGCGGGGACGTCGACCCGGGCCCCGCGGACGGGTCGATCGGCTCGGTCTCGTCCGGGGCGGCACTGTCCGGGGCCTGCTGCCGGTCGTCGGCGGGCTCGGCGAGATCCTCGGTGGCCGGCGGCTCCGGCGGGAGGTCCGCGACCGGGGTCAGGGTCCGGACCAGGGCCACGGTGGGCTCGCTGCTCTCGTCGCGCGGACGGACGGGGGACGGCTCCTGGGTGGCCCGGACCAGGGCCAGCTCGTCGGTCAGGTCCAGGGTCGGCTCGGCGGCCTCACCGCGCTCACCGTGCTCACCGTGCTCCGGACGCCGACGGCCCGGCTGGGGGCCCTTGGTCGGCGACTGCTCCCCGAGCAGCCAGCGGGCGTCGTCGTCGGCGGCCACCGAGAACCGACCACGCAGGTCGAAGGTGAAGGTGGCGTGTCGCTCGGACTCCCCGGAGCGGTAGTCCGCGGTGACCGACCAGTGGCCGTCCTCCAGCCGGTACGCGTCCCACGCGATGGTGTCGATGTCGACGCCGCGGGCGAGGAGACGCTCGGTCACGGTCAGCCGCAGGTTGCGGTGCCCCGAGGTCTCGCCGCGTCGCCGGACGGAGGCGGCCATCGCGGTGAGGGCGATGTGGTCGCGCTCGGCCAGGACGGGGGCGGCGAACCGCTCGACCCGCTCCTGGGGGACGCCGGCCGCCCGGGCGACCTCCTCGATGGTCTCACCCGACCGGATCCGCGTCTGAATGTCGCGGGGGCTGAGGGAGCTTTCCATCTCGATCTCCAGTTGTCCGAGCCGGGGCCGGTCGCCGCGTACGGCGGCGCGCAACCGCTCGTCCGCCGCGATGGCCAGTTGTTCGCCGCCGTCGACGGCTACGATCAAGGACTTTCCGTCCGGGCTGAGTCCCACAAGTCGCGCGGTGCGCATCGCTGGCGGCGGCTCCTCGTGTGGTCGAACCGGGTGGTCCTGTCGGATGTCAACCTACCGGGTGGGAGCCCCGGGTCCCGCCGAGCCCGGTCGGCACGGCGCCGCGTCGGGCCCGGCGGCGGCTCTTGCCGCGCGACGTAGGGTCGCACGTATGACCGAGGCCCCCCGTCCCGAGCTCGCCACCCTGGGCCAGCTCCGGGCTGCTGGATACCTGCACCGCGCAACCAAGGGCGAGCTCCGCGAGAACCTGCTGGCCCGGCTGCGGGCCGGCGAGGACGCCTTCCCCGGCATGGTCGGGTTCGACGACACCGTGCTGCCCGAGGTGGAGGCCGCCCTGCTCGCCGGCCACGACCTGGTGCTGCTCGGAGAGCGCGGTCAGGGCAAGACGCGGCTGATGCGGACCCTGGTCGGCCTGCTCGACGAGTGGAGCCCGGAGGTGACGGGCTGCGAGATCCACGACAGCCCGTACGCGCCGGCCTGCGTCCGCTGCCGGGGCCTCGCCGCCGAGCTGGGGGAGGACCTGCCGGTGAGCTGGCGGCACCGCGACGACCGCTACACCGAGAAGCTGGCCACCCCCGACACCTCGGTCGGGGACCTGATCGGCGACGTCGACCCGGTCAAGGTGGCCCAGGGCCGGACCCTGGGAGACCCCGAGACCGTCCACTACGGGCTGGTGCCACGGGCCAACCGCGGGGTCTTCGGACTCAACGAGCTGCCCGACCTGGCCGAGCGCATCCAGGTCGCGCTGTTCAACGTGCTGGAGGAGCGCGACATCCAGGTCCGGGGCTACTCGCTCCGGCTCCCCCTCGACCTGTTCCTGGTGGCCACGGCCAACCCCGAGGACTACACCAACCGCGGCCGGATCATCACCCCGCTGAAGGACCGGTTCGGCGCCGAGATCCACACCCACTACCTGTCCGAGCTGACCGACGAGGTGGCCCTGCTCCGGCAGGAGGCCGAGCTGGTGGCCGCGGTCGACGACCACCTGCTGGAGGTCATCGCCCGCTTCACCCAGAACCTACGGGAGTCGTCCTCGGTCGACCAGCGCTCCGGGGTGTCGGCGCGCTTCTCCATCGCCGCCGCCGAGGCGGTGGCCGGCTCGGCGCTGCGTCGCGCCGCTCGGACCGGCGACTCCGAGGCCGTCGCCCGGGTCTGCGACATCGGGGTCGTGTTGCCCACCCTGCTGGGCAAGGTCGAGTTCGAGATGGGGGAGGAGGGCCGCGAGCGGGCGGTGCTGGACCACCTGCTCCGGCTGGCCATCGCCGCCACCTTCCTGGAGCGGCTGTCCGGGCTCGACCTGTCCGGCTTCACCGCGGTGTTCGCCAAGGGGGCCGTGGTCGAGACCGGTGAGCTGGTGCCCGCCGCCGACCTGCTGGCCCAGCTCGGCACGGTGCCCGGGCTGTCCAAGGTGCTCAGTCGACTGGGCTACGAGGACGCAGCCGGCCGCGGGCAGGTCGCCGCCGCGGCCGAGTTCACGCTGGAGGGTCTGCACCTGACCCGCCGGATCGAGAAGGCGAACGTCGACGGCCGTACGGTCTACGGCGCCTAGCCACGCCCCAGCCGACCGGCCCGGCACCGACGAGCAGAACGACTTCGAAGCAGCACGAGGGACGAGGGCCGACTGATGGTGGCTGACTACTCCGGGAACTCCGAGGACGCCCGCGCCCGGGCGCACCGCCGCTTCCGGTACGGACCCTGGCGCGGCGGCCCCGACCCGCTGGCGCCGCCGTACGACGTCCGGGCCGCCATCGACCAGATCGGCCAGGACGTGCTCTCGGCCGGCAACGTCCGGGACTCCCTGCGGGACCTGCTGCGGCGCGGGGTCGACGGCCGCGGCGGGCTGGACCGGCTGGCGACCAAGATCGCCAAGCGGCGCGCCCAGGCCCGCCGGCGCGGTGACCTCGGCGGGGTGCTCGACCAGGTGCGGTCGGCGCTGGACCAGGCGCTGGCGGCGGAGCGGGAGGCGCTGGCCGGGGCCGACGACGACGCCGCGCGGCTGGCGGAGATGGAGCTGGACACGCTGCCCGACGACGTCGCGGGCGCGGTCCGGGCCCTGGACCCCTACGCGTGGCGCTCCCCGGAGGCCCAGCAGACCTTCGCCGCGATCCAGGACATGCTGCGCCGCGAGGTGCTGGACGCCCAGTTCGCCGGCATGAAGCAGGCGCTGGAGTCGGCCGACCCGGAGGCCATGCAGCGGGTCAAGGACATGCTGGCCGACCTGAACGCCCTGCTCGCCGCCCACGCGCGGCAGGAGGACACCACCGACCAGTTCGCCGACTTCATGGCCCGGCACGGTGACCTGTTCCCCGAGCAGCCGGAGACCATCGACGAGCTGATCGACGCGCTCGCCCGGCGGCAGGCGGCCGCGCAGCGGATGATGGCCTCCCTCAGCCCCGACCAGCGCGAGCAGCTCGGCCAGCTGATGAGCCAGGCCCTGTCCGACGCGGACCTGGCCTCGGAGATGGCCCAGCTCGGGGACAACCTGCGGGCGCTGCGTCCGGGGATGGACCGGGAGTCCCCGGCCGGGATGCGGCCCGGGGGTCCGTCGCTGGGCTACAGCGACGCCGTCGAGGCGGTGGCCGAGCTGGCTGACCTGGAGGCGCTGGAGGACCAGCTGTCCCAGGGCGACCCGGGCACCACGCTGGACGACGTCGACGTGGAGATGCTGGAGCAGCGGCTCGGGCACGAGGCGGTCCGGGACTTCCAGGCGCTGCGCGACCTCGAGCGGGAGCTGGAGGAGCAGGGCTACCTGACCCGCGGTGACGACGGGCTCCGCCTGACGCCCCGGGCCGTACGACGGCTCGGCCAGACCGCCCTCCGCCGGGTGTTCGACCAGCTGGCGGCCTCGGGTCAGGGCGCCCACGAGGACCACCGCACCGGCGCCGCCGACGAGCCGACCGGACTGACCCGGCCTTGGGTGTTCGGCGACGAGCTGCCGATCGACGCCCCGCGCACGGTGGGCAACGCCCTGCGACGGCGGGGGATGCAGCCGGGCGGGGTCACCCTCGACGTCGAGGACTTCGAGGTCACCGAGACCGAGCGCCGGACCAGCGCGGCGGTCGCGTTGTGTGTCGACCTCTCCTACTCGATGGTGCAGGACGGGCGGTGGGGTCCGATGAAGCAGACCGCGCTGGCCCTGAACCACCTGATCGAGACCCGCTTCCGGCAGGACGCCCTGCAGGTGATCGGGTTCAACCGGTACGCGCGTCGGCTCTCGCCCGTCCAGCTGGCCGAGGCCGAGCCGGAGTGGATCCAGGGCACCAACCTGCAGCACGCCCTGCTGCTGGCCTCCCGTCACCTGCGTCGGCACCCCGACGCAGAGCCGGTCGTGCTGGTGGTCACCGACGGCGAGCCGACGGCGCACCTGACCGGCGACGGGCAGGCGGTCTTCCACTGGCCGACCACCAGCGACACCCTGCGGGCCACGATCGCCCAGGTCGACGAGCTCGGCCGCTACGGCGCCACGATCAACACCTTCATGCTCGGGGAGAACGAGGGGCTGCGCCGGTTCGTGGACGCCGTTGCCCGCCGGGCCGGGGGACGCGTCTTCACCCCCGACATCGGCCGGCTGGGGGAGTACGTGGTCTCGGACTACCTGAAGGCCCGCCGCGGGCGCCGCTGACCGACCCTCGGGGCGGTGGGGCTACGGCCGACGGGCCCGGCGGAGCACCGCCCGGACCAGCAGGCCGAACGCGAGACCCCAGAAGGCCGCCCCGATCCCGAACAGGGTCAGACCCGAGGCGGTGGCCACGATCGTCACCACGGCCGCCTCCCGGTCGGCGACCTCGCCCAGGGCCTGGTGCAGGGCCGAGCCGAGGGTGCCGAGCAGGGCCAGCGCCGCCACGGTGATGATCAGGCCCGTGGGGGCGTGGGTGAGGACGAAGGCGGCGGCGGCCGAGCCGAGACCCAGGACGACGTAGCTGCCCGCAGCCGACACCGCCGCGACCCAGCGGCGGCGCGGGTCGGGGTGGGCCTCCTCGGAGGCGGCCAGGGCGGCCGAGATGGCGGCCAGGTTGACCGCGTGCCCGCCGAAGGGCGCGCCGGCGGCCGAGACGGCCGCGGTGACCAGCATGGTGGGCCGCCACGGCACGGTGTAGCCGAAGGTCTTCATCACCGCGACCCCGGGTGCGTACTGGGAGGCGATGTTGACCAGGAACAGCGGCACGGCCAGACCGACCACCGCGCGCCAGTCCAACGTGGGGGTGGTCCACGACAGCACCGGGAGCAGGTCGGCGGCGGTCGGGCTCTGGTCCAGGGTCAGGGCCACCACGACCAGGGCCGTGACCAGGGCCAGCGGGACGG
>JAOPXW010000254.1 GCA_025964935.1 Friedmanniella sp.
GCGACCAGCAGCACGGCGGTGTCACCGTCCTCACTCCGGTTCCGACGGGGCGTCCTGAGGCTGCTGGTCGTCGGCAACACCGGGACCCCGGGTCGGCTCAGGAGCCGGCCGCCCCGGTCCGGGTGGGCTCCTCGACGCTGCCCACCAGCCCGAGGCGGTTGCCCGACGGGTCGGCCACCTCGGACAGCCAGCGCGCGCCCTGGTCCAGCTGCGGCGGGACCAGCACCTCGCCGCCGTGGGCCGCGACCTGCTCCAGGGCGACGGTCAGGTCCTGGACCCACAGCCACAGCACCGGCCCGGCGGCGGTCCCCGGCGGCCGATCGCACCACTGGCCGTGCAGACCGGGGGCGGTGAAGCTGCGGTGGCTCGACTCACCCTCCCACCCGAAGACGGCCCCGTAGAAGGCCCGGGACGCGGCCGGGTCGCTGCTCGGCATCTGCAGGTAGCCGAGCTCGCCGTGCTGCGGTTGCTCCATGGTCAGATCTCCCGTCGGTCCGAGTCGGCTCCGGGAGCGGCCGGCTGTCAGCTCGATGCTCCGCTCGGTGCGGCGTCGCGTCAAGGGTGCGCGGCCCCCCTCAGACGGTCAGGTCCCGGCGGCGGAAGGCCATCAGCGCCAGACCGCCGAGCAGCACCGCCAGCAGGCTCACCGCCAGCACCGGGGTGAGGGCGAACGGGGCCACCGGCAGCTGCGGCAGCTGCTGGAACGGCGACAGCCGCAGCACCCAGCGCCCGGTCAGCCGGAACTCGGTCAGCAGCTCCAGGAGCACCACGACCAGCAGGGTGCCGTAGCTCAGCGCCGGCGCCCAGCCCGGCCGGACCGCGTACGCCAGGACGGCGAGGGCGGCGAACAGGGCCAGGGCGGGCAGCCGGACGGCGGCCGCGGCCAGACCACGGCCGAGGTCGCCCCCGTCGCCGGAGAGTCCGGCCAGCCCCAGACCCACCCCGAGCCCGAACGTGGCCAGGACCACCGCCACCCCGAGCCAGGCGACGACCAGGTGGGCGAAGACCCACCGGGTCCGGCTGACGGGCGTGCCCAGGACCGTGGCCGTCCGCCCGCTGACCTCCTCGCTCCGCAGCCGCAGGGCCAGCTGGACCGCCGCGATGGCGAGCAGCTGGGTGGCCAGGTAGACGGCGGCGCCGATGAAGCCGAGGCGGGCCTGGGCGCCACCCATCAGGTCCTTGAGGGCCGGGCTGGCGGCGACCTGTGACGACGCGTTGTCGGCCACCGCCCCGATCAGCGCGCCGACCGCGAACGCGGCGGTGGTCCAGGCCACCAGGAGGCCGCGCTGCAGCCGCCAGACCAGGGCGGCGGGGGAGGTGACGGGTCGCCGGTGCCGGGTCCGGTCGCGGCGGTGCCGCAGCAGGGAGCCGCCGACGTCACGTCGCGCCGTCCCGAGCCCGGCCGCGACGACCAGGACCACCGTCAGCCCCCAGGCCGGGACCAGGGGCAGCAGCCGGTCGGCGCCGTACGGGTCCCCGCGCTGCACCCAGGCGAGCGGGCTGAGCCAACGCGGCCAGCTCTGGGTCGTGACCTGGGCGGTGCCGAGCAGGAAGTACCAGAGGGTGAACAGTCCCATCGTGACCCCGGCGGCCGCGCGGGGGCTCGTCCAGAGCTGGGCGGCGACCGCGGCCACTCCCGCCAGCAGCAGCCCGTGGCTGACCATCTGGACCCCGAAGACCACCGCGCCCTCCACCGGCCAGCCCCAGGCGAGCTGGGCCAGGACGACCGCGACGGCCGCCACCCCATTGGCCAGGGCCGTGACCAGCAGCGCCGCCACCAGCGGCGCGGCCGGCGCGACCACGGCGGCCCCCAGCAGCTCGCGGCGTCCCTCGTCCTCCTCGCGACGCGTGTGCCGCAGCACGGTGAGGGCGCTGGCCAGGCCCAGGAACAGCATGCTGATCACCTGCACCCGCCAGGCCGCCAGCGCGGGGCCGGAGTCGGCGGTCAGAGGCCCGAGCAGGAAGACCTGGGCCGGGGTGGCGTTGGAGAGCGCGGCGAAGGCCCGCCGGATCTCGGGGGTGGGGTAGGTGGCCACCATCAGCCGCATCTCCGCGGCCAGCAGCAGGGCCGTCAGCCCGAACCAGAGGGTCAGCCGCAGCCGGTCGCGGCGCAGGACGAGCCGGACGTACGGGCGGGTCCCCACCGGCAGCAGCGTCACCTCAGCCGGCTTCGGCGGTCCGCTGGCCGTAGAAGCCGAGGAACAGGTCCTCCAGCGAGGGCGGGGTCACCTCGAGCGAGACGATCCCGGCGGTCGACAGCACGGCCATCAGCGCGTCGATGGCGGGCGGGTCGACGGTGCAGTGCAGCACCCCGTCGGCCAGGGACACCCCGTGCACCCCCCGCACCTCGGTGAGCCCCGGCGCGGGGCCCCGGAGACCGGCCCGGACGTGCACCTGGTGCAGGGCCCGCATGTCCTCCAGCGTGCCGACCTCGACGATCCGGCCCGCGCGGATGATGCTGACCCGCTCGCACAGCCGCTCGACCTCGCTCAGGATGTGGCTGGACAGCAGCACCGTCCGCCCCCGGGCGCGCTGCGCGTTCACCTGCTCGGCGAAGACCCGCTCCATCAACGGGTCGAGCCCGCTGGTCGGCTCGTCCAGCAGCAGCAGCTCGGCGTCGCAGGCCAGCGCGGCGACCAGCGCGACCTTCTGACGGTTGCCCTTGGAGTAGGCCCGGCACCGGCGGGACTCGTCGAGCTCGAACGCGGCGGTGAGCTCGGCCCGCCGGGACGCGCTGCCGCCCCCGCGGAAGCGGGTCAGCACGTCGATGGTCTCCCCGCCGGTCAGGGTCGGCCAGAGCGCGACGTCGCCGGGGACGTACGCGATCCGCCGGTGCAGCGCCGCGGTCTCGGTCCAGGGGTCGAGGCCCAGCACCCGGGCCCGGCCCGCGTCGGGCCGCAGCAGGGCGAGCAGCAGCCGCAGCAGGGTCGACTTGCCGGCCCCGTTCGGGCCGAGGAACCCGTGCACCTCCCCGGTGCGGACCTCCAGGTCCAGCCGGTCCAGGGCGGTGACGGACCCGAACCGCTTGGTCAGGCCGACGACGGACACGGCCGCTCCGGTGTCGAGGGCCCGCTCGGTCGCCATACCTGTGACCCTACGACTCCCGGGCCCCGCGGGCGAGGTCCCGCCGCCGCATCGACCGCCACAGGAAGCGCTGCACGAGCAGGGTGAGCAGCCCGGCCAGGGTCATTCCGACCAGGTTCACCCCGAGCTGGGCGGCCGAGCCGGCGAGCTGGCCGGAGGCGCCCAGGGCGAGGGAGAGGGCGAAGTCGCCGGCGGCCGGGACCGTGGTGACCGAGATGAACACCCCGACCAGGGCGTTGGTGCGGCCGGCGGTCTGGGAGAGGACGCCCGCGCAGCCGGCCAGCACCGCCACCACCGCCGACCACTTGTCGGGTCGCCAGATGAACCCGGTCAGCGGCCGCGCGGCCTGGACGTCCTCGATGGTGACCCAGCCGACCAGCCGCGCCGCCAGAGCGAGCAGGACGGTCACGGCGATGGCGAAGGCGAAACCCTTCAGCAGCAGCAGCGCCGACCGGGTCACCAGCGACCGGCGCAGCGAGACCAGCCCCAGGGCCAGGGCGGCGACCACGCCGAACTCGGGACCGACGACCATCGCGCCGACGACCAGGATCGCCGAGTCGGTGACGACCGCGACCGAGGCGATGGTGGTGGCGAGGCTCAGGAAGGCGTAGAAGGACCAGGAGCCGCGGGCCTCGCCGTACGCGCTGTCCAGGACGGCGTCCCAGACGATCGCGTCGTCGGGGGCGCCCGGCGCCGCCTCCTCGGTGGCCCGGGCGTTGCGGGAGGGGGCCGCGACGACGTCGCTCAGGGCGACGGCTCCCGTCTCGTACAGGCCCCGGGCGCGGAGCCAGCCGAGCACGTCGGAGGCCGCCTCGCGGGTGACCTCGCACTCGACGACGTCGCCGGCCGGGCGGACCGCGCAGCCGCGCAGGACGACGAGGTTGGTGGTGCGCTCGTCGTCGTCCAGGTGGTCGCAGACCTCGGGGGTGAGCGCGGGGGGCACGATCAGCCGCAGGTGCATCATCACCGGCTCATCGTGGCAGGTGGCCGACCCGGCAGCGGGTTCCTCAGGCAATCCGGGGTGGACGACGACTACTGTGGCTCAGCACCAAGCGCCCCGCTGCCCTCGGCAGCCCGCCCTTCGACCCGAACCACGAGGCCCCCTGTGATCCGTTTGCACGACGACACCGCGAGCGAGCAGCGGATCGGCCAGCGCGACCTGACCCACTGGCCCAGCGGGGTCGGCCGCTGGCTGGTCCACCTCGCGCACCGGCTGCGCCGGGTCGCCTCCGCCCAGGCCGTCCTGCTGGTCACCGCCGGGGTGGGGCTGCTGCTCGTCGCCGGGGCGACCCTGGCCGGGCTGGGGGTGTACGACGCAGTGGCCGAGCACGACGGCGTGGCCGGTTTCGACCGGCCGGTGCTCAACGAGGCCATCTCGCTGCGGAACGCGCGGCTCGACTCCGTGCTGACCGGCTTCACCCACCTGGGCGGTCCGGCCGGGATGACGGTGATCGCCGCGATCATCACCGCCCTGATGGTGTGGCGCTGGCGCTCGCGGACGCCGCTGGTCCTGATGCTGCTGGCCGTGGCCGGCTCCCTGACCATGACGCTGGTCGGCAAGGCGGCGGTGGGCCGGGTGCGGCCGCCGCTCGGGGACGCGGTGCCGCCGTTCGAGTACAGCCCGTCCTTCCCCTCCGGCCACGCCTTGAACAGCACGGTGATCGCCGGCCTGGTGGCCTACCTCGTGGTCCGGCGGCTGGAGTCCAGGCTCGCCCGGGCGCTGACCATCGCCGCGGCCGCGGCGTGGGCGGTGGCGATCGGGCTGAGCCGGGTCTTCCTCGGCCACCACTGGCTGACCGACGTGATGTTCGGCTGGGCGGTGGGCCTGGCCTGGCTGCTGCTGCTGATCACGGCCCACCGGCTGTTCCTGACGGTGCGCGAGAGCCACCGGTCCGCGGCCACCGCCTCCTGAGCGGGTCTCAGGTCAGCAGCGACAGGGCGGCCGCCACGGCGAACCCGAGGACGGTCGCGAGCCCGGCGCGGTTGCCCGCCTTGCGCTGCGCCTCGGGGATCATCGAGTCGACGAGCATCACCAGCAGCGCCCCGGCGGCGAAGCCGTCGATGCCGGCCTTGACCTGCTCACCCGCCACGTCGGCGACCGCGTAGCCGCCGACCGTGGCCAGCACGCAGACGACGGCCACCGCGGACCAGAGACCCATCACCGACCTCGCCGAGCGACCCGAGCTGCGCATGTCGCTGGCCGAGCCGATGCCCTCGGGAAGGTTCGACACGAAGATGGCCACGAGCAGGGCCATGCTGACCCCACTGCCGGTCGCCAGCCCGATCCCGAGCACGGCCTGCTCCGGGATGCCGTCCAGCAGGGCGCCCAGGGCGAGCGGCAGGCCAGCGGCACCGCCGCCGGAGCGCCCGCCGATCCTCTCCACCGCGCGGTCGGCGAAGAAGAACACCAGGGCGCCCAGGGCCAGGCCGCCGGCCACGGGCAGCGGCCCGCCCTTGCTCAGCCCCTCCTCGGCCAGCTCGAAGGAGACGCTGGAGATCAGGGCCCCGGCGCCGAAGGCCAGCACGCCGCCGACCAGCCCGTCCCGCCAGGACCGGAGCAGGGCCAGCCCCGCGCCCAGCACCAACGACACCGCAGCCAGCCCACCCCAGCCCAGAACTTGGATCACCCCCGTACGGTACGACGTCCAGCGCCCTACCGTGGGGTCGTCGCCGGGTATACCGTCCGAGGATGGAGCTCGACCCCACCGTGTCCAACCCGGACGCCTACCGCACCGTGTTCGAGAACGACCGGGTCCGGGTGCTGGAGTACCGCGACCAGCCGGGCCACCGGACGACCCCGCACCACCACCCCGACAGCGTGCTCTACACCGTGTCGTCGTTCCGCCGTCGGCTCAGCACCGACGACCAGCAGCTGGAGGTGGAGCTGGACGCCGGCCAGGTGCGCTGGCTGCCCGACCAGGTGCACTGGGGCGAGAACATCGGCGACACCGAGACCCGGACCATCCTGGTCGAGCTGAAGGAGCCCCGCCCCGACGGGACCACGGCCCCGCCCGTGCTCGGGCCCCTGTCCTGAGCGTCGCGGACCCGGCCGACCCGAGGCCGTCTCCGGCGGCGGCCGACCTCGTACGCCGGCTGCGCGCCGCCGGCTGCGTCTTCGCCGAGGAGGAGGCCGCGCTGCTGCTGGAGGCCCGGGTCGAGCCGGCGGTCCGGGAGGGCCTGGTCCAACGCCGGCTGGCCGGGGAGCCGCTGGAGTACGTGCTCGGCTGGGCCGCGTTCGGCGGTCTGCGGATGGCGGTGGCCCCCGGGGTCTTCGTGCCCCGCGGTCGGACCGAGCTGCTGGCCGAGCTGGCCGCCGGTCTCGCCCGGCCGGGGGCGGTCGTGCTCGACCTCTGCTGCGGGACCGGGGCCGTGGCGGCGGTGGTCGCCGACCGGGTCCCGGACGTCGAGCTGTACGCCGCCGACATCGACCCGGCGGCGGTCGCCTGCGCGCGGACCAACCTGGCGCCGTACGGCGGGGTCGTCCTCGCCGGCGACCTGTACGCCGCCCTGCCCGCCACGCTGCGCGGCCGGGTCGAGGTGCTGGTGGCGAACGCGCCGTACGTCCCCACCGGGGCCATCGCGCTGATGCCGCGTGAGGCTCGACTGCACGAGGCGGACGTAGCGCTGGACGGGGGCGCCGACGGGCTGGCCGTGCTCACCCGGGTGGTCGCGGGGGCGAGCCCGTGGCTGACCCCCACCGGCCACCTGCTCTTCGAGACCAGCCGGGCCCAGGCGCCCACGGCTGCCGCAACCGTCGCCGCCGCCGGGCTGGTCCCCGAGATCCGGCACGACGAGGACCGGGAGGCGACGGTGGTGCTGGGCCACCGATGACTCCGGCCCGCGGGCGGGGTCATAGTCAGCACAGGGCCCGGGACCGTCCCGGGCCGCCTGGACCCAGGAGTCACCATGCTCACCCACTCACCCGCGTTCAGCGGGTTCTCCGTCGACGACATCGAGGCCGCCCGGGCCTTCTACGCCGACACCCTCGGTCTCGAGGTCCGCAGCGAGAACGGCATGCTGACCCTGCAGGTGGCGGGTGGCCACCCGGTGCTCGTCTATGCCAAGCCCGACCACCGGCCGGCCACCTTCACGGTCCTCAACTTTCCGGTCCCCGACATCGACACCGCGGTGGACGAGCTGGTCGGCCGCGGTGTGACCTTCCAGCACTACGACTTCGTCCCCGACCCCCGCGGCATCCAGCGCGGCTGGGGCCCCTCGATCGCCTGGTTCACCGATCCGGCCGGCAACATCTTGTCGGTCCTGGAGACTGCCGCCGGCTGAGCCCGCGCCGGCCCCGCGCCCGCCTCAGAGCGCGAGGGTGCGGCTCCGCTGCTGGCGACCCATCTCGCCGTACGGGTAGTCCGTCGCGGCCAGGTCGCTGGCCGCGTCGAGCCGAGCGGTCTCCTCCGCGTCCAGGTGCAGGTCGGCGGCGAGCAGGTTGGTGTCCAGCTGCTCCAGGGTCCGGGCCCCCAGGATGGTGGAGGTGACCGACGGGCGGTCGGTGAGCCAGGACAGCGCGACCTCGGCCATCGAGACGCCGCGGGCGTCCGCGACCTCCTGGACGGCGTCGATGATGTCCCAGGTGCGGGCGGTGCCCCGACGGTCGTACGCCTCCATGCCCCGCTCCGGGTTGTCCCCCAGCCGGGTGGCCCCGGTGGGCCGCGCGTCCTTGCGGTACTTGCCCGACAGCCAGCCGCCGCCGAGCGGGCTCCACGGCAGCAGGCCGAGACCGGCGTCCAGCGCGGCCGGCACGATCTCCCACTCGATCTCGCGGACGATCAGGCTGTACTGCGGCTGCAGGGTGACCGGCGCCGCGACGTTGAGCTTCTCGGCCAGGTGCACGACCTTGGTCAGCTGCCAGCCGGTGAAGTTGGACAGCCCCCAGTAGCCGATCTTCCCGGCCCTGATGAAGGTGTCCATGGTGCGCAGCGTCTCCTCCATCGGGGTCCACGCGTCGAAGGCGTGCACCTGGTAGAGGTCGACGGAGTCGCGGCCCAGCCGCCGCAGCGAGGCGTCCAGCGCGCGGGTCAGGTGGCGGGTCGAGAGGCCGGTGCTGTTGGGTCCCTCGGTGGTGGGGAACCGGCCCTTGGTGGCGAGCACCACCCGGTCGGTGACGTCGGTGGGTCGGCTGGCGAACCAGCGGCCGATGATCTCCTCCGAGACCCCCTTGGAGTAGACGTCGGCGGTGTCGACCAGGGTCCCGCCGCTCTCGACGAAGCGGTCGAGCTGGGCGTGTGAGCCGGCCTCGTCGGTCTCCGCGCCGAAGGTCATGGTGCCCAGACAGAGGTTCGAGACGGCGCAGCCGCTGCGCCCGAGAGTGCGATAGTCCATCGGGCCGTTCTACACGGCTCGGCCGACATCGGCCACGCCGGTCCCACCGGCGGACACCCGGGCGGCCGGCTCAGGTGGCGGAGTAGCGCCGCTCGGGACGTCCCGGGCTGCCGTAGCGGAGGCTGACCTGGGCCTGTCCCCGGGCCACGAAGTGCTCCAGGTAGCGCCGGGCGCTGACCCGGGAGAGTCCGACCCGGTCCCCGCACTCCTGGGCCGACAGCTCCTGGCCGGCCGACAGCAGGACGCCCCGCACCAGCTTCGCGGTCTCCACGCTCATGCCCTTGGGCAGCGCCGGGACGTTCCCGGCCGGCTCGGCCCGGCCGAAGATCTTGTCGATCTCGGCCTGGTCGCCCACGGTCCGCGGGCGGCGCTGCCGGGTCGACGCCTCGTACTCGTGCAGCCGGGCGGCGAGGTCGTTCAGGGTGAACGGCTTGAGCAGGTAGTTGGCCACGCCGAGCTTGACCGCGCGCTCCACCGTCTCGGACTCGTCGGCGGCGCTGATCACGATGACGTCACCCTCGATCCCGGCCACCCGCATCTGGTTGAGCAGGTCCAGCCCGAACACGTCGGGCAGATAGAGGTCGAGCAGGATCAGGTCGGGGCCCAGGGCCTCGGCGGCGGCCAGCGCCGCGGCCCCGGTCTGGGCCACCCCCACCGTACGGAAGCCCTCGACCCGGTCGACGAAGGCCGAGTGGATGCGGGCCACCCGGAAGTCGTCGTCGACCACCAGCACCGTGATCACGGACCCACCGCCCTCGGTCGGGGGGCGGCGGGCCGCGGCTCGGCGGGGGTGATGGTCATCCGGGCCACGAACTCGGCCCCCTCGGGGGTGTTCCGGATCTCGACCTCGCCGCCCCGGCGACGGCAGATCAGCTTGGTCAGGGCCAGCCCGATGCCGCGCTCGCCGTCCCGGGCGGCCTTGGTCGTGAAGCCGTGCTCGAAGACCTCGGTGGCGATGGTGGAGTCGACCCCGGGCCCGGAGTCGGACACGCTCAGCTCGACGGTGCTGCCGGACTGCCGGATCTCGACCCGGACCCACGGCGGCTGGGGCGCGTCGGTGCGGCTGGCGGCGGCGTCGATGCCGTTCTGGATCAGGTTGCCGAGCACGGTGGACACGTCGAAGGACGACGCCGGCTCGAGCGGGGCGAGGTGGGTCCGCTCGCTGATCCGCAGGGTGACGCGGCGCTCGGCGGCGACGGCGGACTTGGCCACCAGCAGCGCGGCCAGCGACCGGTCGCGGACCCGCCGGGCCACCGTCAGGTCCAGGGCGGCGCGGCCCTCGGTGAGGGCGTCGACGTAGCTCACCACCTCCTCGTAGTCGCCGATCTGGATCAACCCGGAGATGGTGTGCAGCTGGTTGGCGAACTCGTGGGTCTGCGCGCGCAGCAGGTCGGTGGTGCCGCGGAAGGCCCCGATCTCGCTCTCCAGCTCCGCCAGCTGGGTCCGGTCCCGCAGGGTGGTGACCGAGCCGAGCTCGCGCCCGCCGTGCCGGACCGGCATCCGGTTCAGGACCAGCACCCGGCCGGAGCGGATCACCACCGCGTCCTGCTCCTCGCCGTTGGCCCCGGTCAGCACCTCGTGCAGCCGGCCCTGGACCTGGAGCTCGGCCAGGCTCGCCCCGACCGTCTGGGCGGGCAGGGAGAGCAGCCGCCGGGCCAGGGGGTTGATCATGGTCACCCGGTTCCGCGGGTCCAGGGCCACCACCCCCTCGGCGATGCCGGCGAAGATGGCCTCGCGCTGCTCGGCCAGGGCCACGATCTCGGCCGGCTCCATGCCCAGGGTCTGTCGCTTGATCCAGCGCGCCAGCAGCAGCGACCCGATCACCCCCAGGACCATGGCGGCGCCGAGGTAGGTCAGCAGCGAGGGCGCCGCGGTGGCCAGGGCGTCCAGCCGGGTCGGGCTCTCCTGGGCGACCAGCGCGATGCCGAGCTGGGTGACGGCCTCGCCGGTCTGCGCGGGGGAGGACAGGACGGGCGCGGCGGCGACCAGATAGCTGCGGCCGCGGAGGTCGATGGTGTCCGAGGCGGACCGCATCGGCGCCGCCAGCAACGCGGGCCACGGGACGGGGTCGCGCAGCAGCAGGGTGTCGGTGCTGGCCACCACGACCCCGGCCGGGTCCGTCACCATCGCCACCTCCACCCCGGTGACCGTCTGCAGCTGGGCCACCGCGGCCGGCAGCCCGGCCCCGGCGGTGGCCACCGGACCACGGCGTACGACGGGGTTGGCGGCCAGGTCCTCGGCCAACGCCAGCACCCGCCGGCCCTCGTTGCGCTGGAAGCTGGCCCGGGTCTGCTCCACCGACACCGCCGACACCGCCACCAGCACGGCGGCGATCAGGATCAGCTGCACCAGGACCAGCTGGGAGGCCAGACTGCGGCGCCAGAGTCTGCGCACGGTCCACCCCCGTCGGGTCAGCCTCGGCGTCGGACGGCCCGTCACGCCGAGCCTCATTCTGACCCAGTCAGAGCCCAGCCGACCCCGGGAGAGCCGCGACCACAATGCACACAACGTCCACCATGGTCACAAGCAGACACGGGCCGGACCGCGCTGCGAGGGTCGGGTCACAGACCTTCGCGTCCGGGGGGCAGACCCCCGGACCCCGTACTCCCGACCTCGGGGAACCAGAAAAGGAACGACGATGTTCACACGACTCAGGGTGGGCGCAGGCCTGCTGGCCGCGACCGTGGCGCTGATGACCGGCTGCGGAGCCACGGCGGACAAGACGAGCACCGGCACGACCGGCGGCGCGGGCCAGGCCGTCACCGGCGTCCGCTTCATGGTCCCCAACACCCCCGGCGGCGGCTACGACACCACGGCCCGGGCCGCGGCCAAGGTGATGGACGACATCGCGGTGGCCAAGAGCGTCGAGGTCTTCAACCTGGCCGGCGCCGGCGGCACGGTCGGGCTCTCCCGCACCGTGTCCGAGAAGGGCAACGG
>JAOPXW010000279.1 GCA_025964935.1 Friedmanniella sp.
GCGGGTCCTGGTCGGGAACCACTGGTCGAAGCCCGACGCCGGCCGGGTCGACCTGACCGTGCTCGCCCTGGAGGGCCCCGAGCCCGACCGGCTGATCACCGAGCACCTGACCCGCCGCGACGAGCCCCACCTGCTCATCCGGTCCTGGGGCACCGGGGTCTCGGTGGGCCCGCTGGTGCTGCCCGGCCGGAGCTCCTGCCTGCGCTGCGCCGACCTCGTACGCCGTGACGCCGACCCGGCCTGGCCCGGTCTGCTGCCCCAGCTGGCCCGGCTCGCGCTGCCGGTCAGCCCCCTGCTGAGCGACTGGGCGGCGAGCTGGGCCGGACTCCAGGCCGTGGCGTACCTGCGCGGCGGTGTCCCCGAAGCGACCGGGGCGACGGTCGAGGTCAGCGAGGACGACCTGGTCCTGCGCCGGCGCGTCTGGCCGCCACATCCCGGCTGCGGCTGCGGTTGGTCCGGCACGACAGAATGGGCAGATGACTGACGAGGTGACGGAGCCGACCCAGGAGGCGCCGGGTCGCGACTCCATGGCCCGTTCCGCGTTCCGGCGCGGTGCGCGGATGGCCTCGCTGCCGCTGGGCTTCGCGGGGCGGGCCACCCTGGGCGTGGGCAAGCGCCTCGGCGGTCAGTCGGCCGAGCAGGTCAACGAGCACCTGCAGCAGCGGGCCGCCGAGCAGCTGTTCCGGGTGCTGGGCGACCTGAAGGGCGGGGCGATGAAGGTCGGGCAGGCCCTGAGCCTGTTCGAGGCGATGCTGCCCGAGGACGTGGCCGCCCCGTACCGGGCGCAGCTGTCGCGGCTGCAGGACTCGGCCCCCCCGATGCCGACCTCCCGGGTGCACGCCGTGCTGGCCCGCGAGCTCGGCCCGGACTGGCGGTCGCGGTTCACCGATTTCGACCCGCTGCCGGCCGCCGCCGCCTCCATCGGCCAGGTGCACCGCGCCACCTGGGCCGACGGTCGACGGGTGGCGGTCAAGGTGCAGTACCCCGGGGCGGACGAGGCGCTCCGGTCCGACCTGAAGCAGATCGGACGGCTGTCCAAGGTGCTCTCGCCCCTGGCGGGCGGGATGGACATCGGCCCGCTGGTCAACGAGCTCACCGAGCGGATCAGCGAGGAGCTCGACTACACCCTGGAGGCCGCCGCCCAGCAGCAGGCCGCCCTGGGCTTCGCCGGGAGCCCCGAGTTCCTGGTCCCGCACGTCCTGGCCAGCACGTCCAAGGTGATGGTGAGCGAGTGGGTCGACGGCACGTCCCTGGCCGCGGCCGCCAGCCTGCCCGACGACGAGCGCAACGCCATCGCGCTCAAGTACGTCCGCTTCCTGTTCGCCGGGCCCGCCCGGGTCGGCCTGCTGCACGCCGACCCGCATCCGGGCAACTTTAAGCTGCTGGCCGACGGTCGCCTCGGGGTGATCGACTTCGGGCTGGTGGCGCGGCTGCCGGAGGGGCTGCCGCCGGCGATGGGTCGGATCCTGCGGATCGCCCAGGGCGGCGACGCCCGGGCCGTGGCCGCCGCCCTGCACCGGGAGGGCTTCGTGGCCTCCGACGTGGACGCCGAGGACCTGCTGGAGTACCTGGCCCCGTTCGTGGTGCCGGCCGCCATGCCCGAGTTCCAGTTCAACCGCGCGTGGATGCGGGAGCAGTTCATCAGGGTCCGCGACCTCAGCACCTCCGGCGGGGTGGCGTTGAAGATGAACCTGCCCCCCAACTATCTGCTCATCCACCGGGTCTGGCTCGGCGGGATCGCGGTGCTGTCCCAGCTGGACGCCAAGGCAGGCTTCAACGGGGTGCTGCGGGAGTTCCTGCCCGGGTACGCCGGCGAGGACTGAGCCGGTCCCGACCCCGCGGTCAGGGCGCGACCGGGCCGGCCCCAGCCCTGCACCGACGGTTCGCGGCGCCGACGCGACGACCCAGCCGTACGACCGAGGGCGGCCAGGGCCCAGGAGTCGCATCGGCGGGTCGCCACGGCCACGCCGCGGACGGCCGGAACAGGGCTGAGGGGCAGCCACGGGCACCACGGACGCCGTGCGCTCGCGCCGCAGCCGTCAGCCCACAGGCGGTGCGGCCAGGAGTGCATCCCGCTCACGACAGCGCCCGCACCAGCCAGAGGCGGAACGCGTAGAGCGCCCGCGCCCCCGGCCGCAACCCGGGTCCCTCGTCCCGGTTCACGCGGCGGCCTCCGACGTCCGCGCCTTGGCGGCGGGGGCGTACGGCTCGGCGACCGGGTGCTTGCGGGGACGGCCCCGCGGTCGCTTCCGCGCGACCACCACGCCGGCGACGAACAGCTCGCCACCCCACACACCCCACGGCTCACGCCGCTCGGTCGCCCCTTCGAGGCACATCTCGCGGACGGGGCAGTCCCGGCAGAGGGCCTTGGCCGCCTCGACGTCGGACGGGGTCTCAGCGAAGAACAGCTCCGGGTCGGTGAGGCGGCAGGGTAACCCCGACGCTCGGCTGCTCGAGCCCGGTGAGGACGCCAACGCCATCACCGAGCCTCCTAGCTCGTTCATATCGGCCAACTTTTCTGCGGATGAGGTCCCAGCGGCGCTGGGGCCTCGGCTGAAGGCCGGGAAACTCGAAGGCCGTGATTCCCGGTTTCGGGATTCACGGCCTGGAGGCTGTCGGTGTCGGGAGTGCTACACCGGCGGACTGGCAGTCCGTGGTCCCTGAGGGGTGGAGTCATGGGTGGCGACGACACCGGCGAAGCCGGTGATACGCCCGTGGCGCGCCGCATCCTTGACCTCGACCTGGACCCGCTGACGGGCTCC
>JAOPXW010000283.1 GCA_025964935.1 Friedmanniella sp.
GGTCCTGGCCGCCTCGGCCCAGCGGCAGGGCGTCGGCCATCGCGCCACCCGGGACGATCACCCGGTCGGCCTGGACCTCAGTTCCGCCGAGATGGCCTCGTCCGGCGCCCTCCCCGCCCACGCCGCCCAGATGAACCGGACCGACTCGGCCCCGATGGACCCGGCCCCGACCGACCCGGCCGCACCACCCGCCCCGCCCACGACGCAGCCGCCCGGGCCGCCGTCGCCCGTTGCCTCACCTGCTCAGACGCCCGCCCCGCCGGCACCCACCTTGGCCGAGCTGCTGGCCGAGCTGGACGCCCTCATCGGGCTGGCCGAGGTCAAGGCCGAGATCCACCGACAGGTCGCGGTGCTGCGGGTCGAGGCGCTCCGCACCCGCGCCGGGCTGGCGTCCCCGACCCTGACCCGGCACCTGGTCTTCGTCGGCAACCCGGGCACCGGCAAGACCACCGTGGCCCGCCTGGTGGCGGGCATCTACCGGGCGCTCGGCCTGCTCAGCGCCGGCACCCTGGTCGAGGTCGACCGGTCCGAGCTGGTGGCGGGCTACCTGGGTCAGACCGCCCTCAAGACCGCCGAGGTCGTCTCCTCGGCGGTCGGGGGGGTGCTGTTCGTGGACGAGGCGTACAGCCTGGCCGGGGACGCGTTCGGTCGCGAGGCGGTCGACACCCTGGTCAAGGAGATGGAGGACCGCCGCGACGACCTCGTCGTCGTGGTGGCGGGCTACCCCGGTCCGATGGCGGTCTTCATCGCCGAGAACCCGGGCCTCGCCAGCCGGTTCCGCACCACGATCGAGTTCGCCGACTACGCCGACGAGGAGCTGGCCGCCATCTTCACGGGCCTGGCCACTCGGGCGGACTACGACGTGCCCGCCGAGACCCTCACCCGCTTCCGGAGCCTGGTCGCCCTGGCCCCGCGCGGGCCCTCGTTCGGCAACGGCCGGTTCGCCCGCAACGTCCTGGAGGCCGCCATCGGTCACCACGCGTGGCGGCTGCGGGACGAGCCGGAGCCCACCGTGGCCCAGCTGCGTGAGCTGCGCCCCGATGACCTCGACCCGCCCGACCCCAAGACGGCGGAGGTGCCCGCATGAGCCAGCCCGCTCCGGCCAGCCCGGCCACGCTGCCGGCCCCGCCGGCCACGCCCGGGGCCGCCGTCACCCACGCCGCCGACCAGACCCGGCCCGGCGGCAGCACCCCCGCCTCGCTGGACCAGGTCGGTGCCGTCGAGCTGGCCCCGTCCCGTACGGCTCGTCAGCTTCGCTGGCTGAGCCTGGGTGTGGTCGCCACCGGGCTGATCGTGGGGGTGGTCGGGGCGCTGCTGCTGTCCTACCTCGCGCTATCCCTGCACCGCGCCGAGGCCGACACCGCCCAGCTGCTCCGGGTGCAGAGGCTGCAGACCGACCTGCTGGGGGCCGACGCCAACGCGACCAACGCGTTCCTGGTCGGCGGGCAGCCCGCCGGGCAGCAGGCGGCCTACGACCGGGCCCTGACCGAGACCGGGGCCCTGGTCGCCGAGGCCGCCCGGGCCCAGCCCGCGGACGCGGCGGCCCTCGCGGCTTTGAACCAGCAGGTGCTGGCGTACGCGACGGTGATCGAGCAGGCCCGGGCCAACAACCGCCAGGGCTTCCCGGTGGGCGCCCAGTACCTCCGCAACGCCAGCGCCCAGCTGCGGGCCGGCGCCCTGCCCCTGCTGGACAACCTGGTCGCCGCCAACGAGGCGCGGGCCGCCGCGGAGATGAACGTCCTCCCGGGCTGGGGCCTGGTCGCGGTCGCCGTGCTCGGGCTGGCCGTCGTGGTGACGGTCCACGTGTGGGTCTCCCGGCGGTTCCGGCGCCGGGTCAACCCGGGCCTCGCCGCCGCGGCGCTGCTGCTGCTGGCCCTGGTCGTCGCCGCCACCATCGCCCTGACCCAGCTGGTGGGTGGCGTGCAGGCCATCCGGGACGGCGCGTTCGCGCAGGTCAACGCCGGGGCCGACGCCCGGATCGAGGCCAGCAACGCCAAGTCCAACGAGAGCCTGACCCTGATCGCCCGCGGTTCGGGCCAGGCCTTCGAGACCGCCTGGGCGGCGTCGGCCACCGCCGTGACCTCCGACCTGGAGCAGCTGGCCACCGGGCCGGAGCTCCAGGACCGGTGGGACGCCTACGCCGCCGTCCACACCCGGATCCGTCAGCAGGATGACGGTGGCGGCTGGGACACCGCCGTCGCGACCGCCACGGGGACCGGCGCGAACTCGGCCAACAGCGCCTTCACCGCCTTCGACACGGCCCTGGCCGAGGACCTCGCGTCCGCGCACGCGCGGACCGGCACCGCCTTGGCCGGCCAGCAGCCGGGCCTGGTCGTGGGGGCGCTCCTCAGCCTGCTGGCCGGGGTGGGAGCGGCCCTACTCGGCCGGCGCGGCGTCGGTGCCCGGCTGCGGGAGTACCGGTGAGGGGCCCGTCCCGCCGGCCGCTGGTCGCGCTCTGGGTGCTGTGCGCCGCCCTGCTCAGCGGCTGCTCGCTCGGGGCCGAGGACCCCACGCCGCTTCCCGCGCCGTCGACGTCGGCCCCGCCGGCGCCGGCGGCACCCCCGACGACCCCGGCCCCCTGCGACAACGCCCTGGCCTCCTACGCACCCGACGGTGCCCTGCCGGCCCCCGACGCCCTGCCCCCGGGCTCCACCATGGCCAAGATCCGGTCCCGGGGCCGGCTGGTCGCAGGGGTCTCGGCCGACACCTACCTGCTGGGCTCCCGCAACCCCCTGACCGGAGCGGTGGAGGGCTTCGACATCGACTTCGTCAAGGCGCTGGCCAAGGCCATCCTCGGGGACGAGAACCGCTACCAGCTGAAGGTCATCACCGCCGCCCAGCGGATCCCGTCCCTGCGCAACGGCGACGTGGACGTGGTCGCACGCAACATGACGATCACCTGCGACCGCTGGACCCAGATCGCGTTCTCCACCGAGTACTACAGGTCCGGGCAGAAGATCCTGGTCCGCCGGGGCTCCCGTGCGACCTCGCTGGCCGACCTGGGGGGCCAGCGGGTCTGCGCCCCTCGGGGCACCTCCAGCATGGAGACCCTGGTGCGGCGGGCTCCGCAGGCCGTCGCCGTGGGGGCCGACAGCCACACCGGCTGCCTGGTGCTGTTCCAGCAGGGGGCGGTGGACGCCATCACCGGCGACGACACCGTGCTCGCCGGACTGGCCGCACAGGACCCGTACGCGGTGGTGCCGGACCAGGCCGCGTTCACCGACGAGCCGTACGGGCTGGGCTTCAACCCGGCGGCGGTCGACCTGGTCCGCTTCGCCAACGCCCGACTCGCCCAGATGCGCGCCGACGGCGAGTGGACCACCCTGTACAACCGCTGGCTGCGGGCGCCGCTCGGCCCGGCCCCCACGCCGCCGCGGGCGGTCTACGGGCGGACCCGATGACCAGCCCGTCGCCCGGCCCCGCCGCGCCCGGACCCGCCACCGTCACAGCGCCGGTCGCTCCGGGACAGCTGGGGCGAGCGGTTCCTCCCGCCGATCTGGCCACCTACCTGGCCGCCCTGGGTCGCTGGCGCGAGGCCCGCCGGACCGAGCTGGAGCGCCTCGACGGGCTGGCCCTGTCCGCCGCCCCCGACGCGGCCACGACCGCCGACCTGACCCTGGCCCTCGCGCTGTGGCAGGCGGTCTCGACCCGGTACGACCGGCTCCTCGCCGCCTGGGACAACGGTCGGGTGGGCTCGGCCGAGCGGATGTCGCTGTCCTCGCTGATCTGGGGCCGGCTCGACCCCCCGACCGCTGCCGCCGGTCCCGGCGGCAGCGCACCGCCGACGACGCTCGCGGTCTCGGTGCCGGAGGCCTGTCGGCTCTCCGACGCGCTCGCCGCGCAGCTGCGGGTCCGCCTCGGTCTCGACCCCTCCGGCGCGGAGACGACCGAGCGGGTCCGGCGGCTGCGCGCGCAGCTGGAGCGGATCCGCGACCAGGTGGGGCTGGAGCCCCCGGGTGCGGCCCAGCTGGCCGCCGCGGACCACCAGGCGCGGCTGGCTCGGCGGCTCAAGGAGCTGGTCGAGAAGGCGGCCCGGGGTGGGGACGTCAGCGGTCTGTTGGGCCCGCTGGACATCGACGCCGCCACCTTCGAGCGCGACCTGATCGTCGCCAACGCCCGCCGCCGGGAGTCCGCCGCCCTGCTCGGGCGGGCCCGGGCCGAGCGGGCGACGCTGCAGACCCGGGAGGCGGCCCTGCGGCTGCTGGTCGACCGCTGCGTGGCCACGGTGGACCCCGCGCCGCACTACGCCGTCCCCGAGGTGGAGCGGCTGGGGCCGGTGCCCAACACCCGCGACCGGCTGGCGGCCTACCTGACCCGACTCGCCCAGGTCGGCCGCGCCCTGTCGGTGGCCGAGCGTGCCTACGGCGACGCCCTGGCCGAGTACGACGGCCTGCGGCTGCGGCTGGAGGCGTACGCGGCCACCATCGCGCAGACCGGCCTGGGGTCCGACCCCGGCGTGATCGGGGCCCTGGACGCGGCCCGGGCCGCCCTGGACCGTCGACCCTGCCCGCTGGTCCTGGCCCGGCGCCTGGTCGAGCTGCCGATGCTGCACCTGGACGTCGCGCTCCGCGCCGTCGGACCCGGTGACCGCCGCGACCCCGGAGGACGACCGTGACCAGCTGCGCTCAGCCGGGGTGCCCGGGGCAGCTCCTCGACGGCTACTGCGACGTGTGCGGCTCGCCCGCGCCCCCCGCACCGGCCGCTGCTTCCGTGAGGCCGGCCGGTGCACCTGCCGCCGGTCTGCTCGCCACCGACGCCCCGGAGGCCACGCAGGCGGCTCGGCCCCCGTTCGCCGGGGCCGGCGCGGACGCCTGCCGCCAGCCCGGCTGCCCCGGCCGCGTGGTCGACGGCTACTGCGACGTCTGCGGCTCCCCCGGTCCCGACCCGGCACCCGGCGCGGGCCCACCGGCACCGCTGCCCGGGCCCGACCCCGAG
>JAOPXW010000341.1 GCA_025964935.1 Friedmanniella sp.
CTTGCCCAGCTCCTCCTCCATCCGCAGCAGTCGGGCGGACTCCTCCTCGGTGAGCTTGAACACCGGGATGCCGGTGGCCGTGGAGAGCACCTCGGCAATGATCTCCTCGTCCACCTCCGCGACCACGTCGAGGTCGCCGGACTTCCACTGCGCCTCCCGGTCGGCCCGGGCGGTGAGCAGCTTCTTCTCGTCGTCACGCAGACCGGCGGCGCGCTCGAAGTCCTGCGCGTCGATCGCGGCCTCCTTCTCCAGCCGTACGGCGGCGACCTTCTCGTCGAACTCCCGCAGGTCCGGCGGCGCGGTCATCCGGCGGATCCGCAACCGGGCCCCGGCCTCGTCGATCAGGTCGATGGCCTTGTCGGGCAGGAAGCGGTCGGAGATGTAGCGGTCGGCCATCTGCGCCGCCGCCACCAGCGCCTGGTCGGTGATCGTGACGCGGTGGTGGGCCTCGTAGCGGTCCCGGAGCCCGCGCAGGATGTCGATCGTGTGGGCGATGGACGGCTCGGCGACCTGGATGGGCTGGAAGCGCCGCTCGAGGGCGGCGTCCTTCTCGACGTACTTGCGGTACTCGTCCAGCGTCGTGGCCCCGATGGTCTGCAGCTCGCCGAGGTCCAGCATGGGCTTGAGGATGCTGGCGGCGTCGATGGCGCCCTCGGCCGCCCCGGCCCCCACCAAGGTGTGGATCTCGTCGATGAAGAGCACCACGTCGCCGCGGGTCTTGATCTCCTTGAGCACCTTCTTCAGCCGCTCCTCGAAGTCACCGCGGTAGCGGGACCCGGCGACCAGCGCACCGAGGTCGAGGGTGTAGATCTGCTTGTCGCGCAGGGTCTCGGGGACATCCCCGCGCACGATGGCCTGCGACAGACCCTCCACGACCGCGGTCTTGCCCACACCCGGCTCTCCGATGAGGACCGGGTTGTTCTTCGTTCGTCGGGAGAGAACGGTCATCACCCGTTCGATCTCGGTCTCACGACCGATCACGGGGTCGAGCTTGTTCTCTCGAGCAGCCTGGGTGAGGTTGCGGCCGAACTGGTCGAGCACCATCGACGACGAGGGAGTATTTCCCTGCTCCGGCGCGCCGGAAGTGGCCGCCTCTTTCCCCTGGAATCCGCTCAGCAATTGCAGAACCTGATTCCTCACGCGGTTTAGGTCTGCCCCCAGCTTCACCAGCACCTGAGCCGCCACACCTTCACCTTCGCGGATCAGGCCGAGCAGGATGTGTTCGGTACCGATGTAGGAATGGTTGATCTGCAGCGCCTCGCGCAGGCTGAGCTCGAGGACCTTCTTGGCACGCGGGGTGTAGGGAATGTGTCCGCTGTGGCTCTGCTGCCCGTGGCCGATGATCTCTTCGACCTTCTGGCGGACGGCTTCCAAAGATATGCCGAGCGACTCGAGCGCCTTGGCGGCGACGCCCTCACCCTCGTGGATCAGGCCCAGGAGGATGTGCTCGGTCCCGATGTAGTTGTGGTTGAGCATCCGAGCCTCTTCTTGTGCCAGGACCACGACACGGCGGGCTCGGTCGGTAAACCGCTCGAACATGATGATTGCTCCTCGCTCGCGATGCGGGTCGTGCCCTCCTGGCGGCGACCCGGCACCAACGTGTGTCACTCTAGTCGGCCCGACCCAGACCGGACTGGTCTCCCGCCCCAGCCGATCACGCCGCACGTTGCACCCGTGCTACGCCGGGACGGTTCTGGGTAACAACCTCGCCCGCGTCCCGGATGTTCCGCCCCGCCCGGAGTGCGCGGGGGCGGTCCGAGCCCGCGGGGAGCGCGGTTCGGCCCTCCTGAGCGCGCCCGCCCGGGGCCGGACGTGGCTGCGCCCCGGGCGATTGTTCGCCCAGGGCGCAACGGCTGGTCGGCTGAGGTGGCGTCGGGTGGGCCGGGCCCCCGTCAGGGCCCACCGACTCCGGTCACCGACGACTCAGGCGTGGGCCTTCTCGTACGCGTCGCGCACCTCGGCGGAGACCCGGCCGCGGCTGCTGACGTCGTGGCCGTTCTGCTGCGCCCAGGCCCGGATGTCGCTGGTGCTCGAGCTCTCGCCGGCGGGCTTGACCCCGGCCCGCTTGCGACGGCCACCGGTCTTGCGGGCGTGCGCGAGCCACGGGGCCAGGGCGTCGCGCAGTCCGTCGGCGTTCGCGCTGGAGAGGTCGATCTCGTACTCGGCGCCGTCGAGGCCGAAAGTCACCGTCTCGTCGGCAACCCCGCCGTCGAAATCGTCTTCCAGAACAATCTGCACACGCTGTGCCATGGGTAAGGGCCCTCCGTTGAAATAGGAATATCTCCTGACAAGGAAACATTACCCGACCCGGGCACAAAAGCGCGGCTTTGCCGCTAGGTCACAAGATCGAGTGCGATATCGAGCAGTGGAGCGGAATGTGTGATCGCTCCCACGGCAATGAAGTCGACGCCAGTATGGGCCACCACGGCAGCGCTGGCCAAACTCAGCCCCCCGCTCGCCTCCCACGTCGCGCGGTCGCCGAGCTCGGCGACAATTGCCGCCATCTCGGCCGGGCTCATGTTATCGAGCAGAATGTCGCGGGCGCCTGCGCCGACAACATCGCGGGCCTGTTGCGCCGAGGTCACCTCCACCTGGACGTGCAGGTCCGGGAATGCGGACCGGACGGCCAGAAAGGCCGGAACGACCCCTCCGGCGGCAATGACGTGGTTGTCCTTGATCAATGCCTGGTCCGACAGGCACATCCGGTGGTTGACCCCGCCGCCGACGCGGACCGCGTACTTCTGCAGCATCCGCAGACCCGGCACCGTCTTGCGGGAGTCCCGGACCCTGGCCCGCGTCCCGGCCAGCGCCGCCGCCCAGGCCGCGGTGGCGGTCGCGGTGCCCGACATCAGGGTCAGCAGGTTGAGGGCGACCCGCTCGGCGGTCAGCAACGCCCGGGCGTTGCCGGAGACCGAGATGAGCACGTCCCCGACCGCGACCTCGTCGCCGTCGGCCACCTGCAGCTCCACGGCGAACGGCCCGGCCGGGGCGCAGACCACGGCCACGACGTACGCGGCCACCGGCAGCCCGGCCACCACCCCCGGGCGGCGGGCGACGAACTCACCCCGGGCGGTGGCGTCGGGGCCGATGGTGGCGTACGAGGTGACGTCGATCCCCCGGCTGGTGCCCGGCGGGAGCACCCCCCGGCCGCCGAGGTCCTCCCCCAGCGCCTCCGAGACGATCAGGGAGAGGGCGTCGCGGTCCAGCCCGGCGGCCACGACCAGGTCCTCGACCTGGTCCAGGGTGCTGAGGGTCATCGGGGGGTCTCCTGGTCGGCCGCGACGAACGCGGG
>JAOPXW010000343.1 GCA_025964935.1 Friedmanniella sp.
TCGGCTGCCTCAGCCGAGCTGCCCCCTCGTTGAGCTGCTCGTGAGCCAGCCTTCTAGGACCTGCTGGGGCTAGGTCATCTGCATGATGACGATGACCAGGATGATGATCACCAGAACACCGATGATGGTGCCGATAATGCCTCGGTTCATGTTTGCCCCTCCTCTCCCAAGTCCAGACGTGGACCGACACGGGCCGGAGGACCAGCCACGGGCGGCGGCGCTCCTGCTCGGCGCGGAAACGCTATCGCAGACGCTCCCCGCCCACCGGGATTGCGCGGGATCCGTCGAAACCGGGCGCCGGAACCGCGGGCCGGCCGGGCCGGGGCCCGAGGCGGAGGGGTCGGGGCTCTCGATAGTCTCGCGCAGGGGCGTGGCAACCGAGCGGCCCCGTCAACGACGACCGCGAAGGTGACGCCATGAGCAACCGCAGTGCCGTGCTGTACGGAACGACCGACCTCCGCGTCGAGGAGCGACCCCGTCCGCAGGCCGGCCCCGGTGAGGTCCTGGTCCGGGTGGAGGCGGTCGGGATCTGCGGGTCCGACGTGCACTACTACGACCACGGTCGCATCGGTGACTACGTGGTCGAGGGGCCCATGATCATCGGCCACGAGGCGGCCGGCACGGTGGTCGCCACCGGCGATGGCGTCGACCCCGGGCTGCAGGGGACTCTTGTCGCGCTCGAGCCCGGCGTCCCCTGCCGCGTCTGCGAGCAGTGCCGGGCGGGGCGCTACAACCTCTGCCCCGACGTCGTCTTCTTCGCCACCCCTCCCGTCGACGGCGCCATCACCGGCGAGGTCACGCTGGACGCCGCGTTCGCACACCCGGCCCCGGCCGGGCTGGACGCCGAGCAGGCGGCCATGGCCGAGCCGGTGTCGGTGGGGGTCTGGGCCAGCCGCAAGGCCGGCGTCGGCCCCGGTGACCGGGTCCTGGTGACCGGGGCCGGGCCGATCGGCCTGCTCGCGGCCCAGGTGGCCCGCGCGTTCGGCGCCCGGGAGGTCACGGTGACCGACGTCAGCGACTTCCGGCTCGGGGTGGCCCGACAGCTGGGCCTCATCGCCCGGTCGGCGAAGGAGCCGTACGACAGCGAGTACGACGTCCTGCTGGAGTGCTCCGGCGCCCCCCAGGCCCTGACTGCGGCGATGCGGGCCATGGCCCGGGCCGGCCGGGTGGTTCTGATCGGGATGGGGGCCGACACGGTGCCGGTCGAGGTGCCGCTGATCCAGAGCCGGGAGCTCACGCTCACGGGCACCTTCCGCTACGCCAACACCTATCCGGTGGCGCTGGAGCTGATCGCCTCGGGCGCGGTCGACGTGACCACGATCATCACGCACCGCTTCGGGATCGAGCAGACCGAGGACGCGATGACCATCGCCAAGCGCGACCCGCAGGCCCTCAAGGCCATGGTGCTGCCCCAGACCTGAGCCGTACGGCGCTGGTTCTCAGACCCGGCCCACGACGCGGAGGTAGCCGGCCACCACGTCGGCGACCTCCGCGCGGGCCGGCTCCAGGTAGCGTCGCGGGTCGCTGACGTCGGGCTGCTCGGCCAGGAACCCACGGACGGCCCGGGTGTAGGCGATGCTGAGGATCGTCCCCACGTTGATCTTGGTCATCCCGGAGGCGACGGCGCGGCCGAGCTCCTCCTCGCCCACCCCGGACGAGCCGTGCAGCACCAGCGGTACGGGCACGGCGGCGGCCAAGGCCCGGATCAGCTCGTCGTCGAGCCGGGCGGTCCGGGCGTGCATGGCGTGCGAGCTGCCCACGGCCACGGCCAGGGCGTCGACCCCGGTGGCGGCCACGAACTCCCGCGCCTGCTCCGGGTCGGTCCGGACCCCGGCGGTGTGGGCGTTGCTGGCCTGGGTGTCCTTGCCCCCGACGTACCCGAGCTCGGCCTCGATGCTCAGCCCCTCGGCGTGGGCCCAGGTCGCCGCCCGCCGGGTCGCGGCCAGGTTGTCGGAGTAGGGCAGGCGGCCCGCGTCGAACATGACCGAGCTGAAGCCCGCCGCAGCGCTCAGGTGCAGCAGCTCCTCGTCCTCCACGTGGTCCAGGTGCAGGGCCACCGGCACCGTCGCGGCGACCGCCAGCTCCCGCATCGCCGCCGCGAGGGGGCGCGGGTTATGCCGGTGGAAGCGCGTCGCGTTCTCGCTGAGCTGGAGGATGACCGGCTGACCGGCCGTCTCCGCCCCGCTGACCACCGCCTCGGCCGACTCCAGGGTGATGACGTTGAAGGCGCAGACCCCGTGGTCGGCGGCCCGGGCGTCCTCGGTCAGCTGGGCGGTCGTGGTCAGCGGCATCGCGGATGTCCTCCTTGCGGCTCCCAAAGCCGATATGCAATGATTTCCAACTAGATCCAACCATAACCAACCCAAACATGACCAACCCTGTCCGACCATCACAACCGGAGCCACCGTGCCACTGCTGCTGGGACTCGACCTCGGGACGACCTCGGCCAAGGCCGTCGTCTTCGACCAGCAGGGCCGGGTCCTGAGCCAGGGCCGGGCCGCCACCCCGTGGACGGTCACCGACGACGGCGTCGAGCTGGCGCCCAGCGCCCTGCTGGGGTGCGCGGTCGAGGCGCTCCGGGAGGCGGTCGACGCCGCTCCGGGCGAGGAGCCCGTGGCGGGGGTCGGGATCACCAGCATGGGCGAGTCCGGGGTGCTGGTGGACGAGCACGGTGACCCGGTCGCGCCGCTGGTGGCCTGGCACGACGTACGGGACCACGCCGAGGTGGCCGAGCTGCGCGCCGAGATCGGTGAGGACGAGTTCTGCGCGACCACGGGCAAGCCGTTGCGGGGGCAGTTCTCCCTGACCAAGCACCGCTGGCTGGTGCGCCACCTGGACACGGTCGCGCGGGCCCGACGCCGCTTCAACGTCGCCGAGTACGTCGTCCGCTCCCTGGGCGGCGACCCGGCCTGCGAGCTGTCCCTGGCCTCCCGTACGGGGTGGTTCGACATCGTGGCCGGCGACTGGTGGGCTGAGGGGCTGGCCTTCTCCGGGGCGTCGGCCTCCCTGATGCCGCCCCTGGTCCGGGCGGGGGACCCCCTGGGGCGGATCACGGGCGAGCTGGTCCCGCCGCGCCTGCACGGTGCGGTGCTGACCGTGGTCGGGCACGACCACCAGGCCGCAGCCGTCGGCGCCGGGGCCACCGGCGAGGGCGACGAGCTCGATTCCTGCGGCACCGCCGAGGCCCTGGTCCGGACGGTGGCCCCCACCCTGGACCGGGACCAGATCGGCTTCCTGGCCCGGCACGGCGTCACCACCGACTGGTCGGTCCAGCCGGGACGCTGGTCGCTGCTCGCCGCCACCGAAGGGGGGCTGGCGATGCAGCGCACCCTGGGGATGCTCGGGGTCGGACGGGACGGCCTCGCGGCGCTGGACCGCGCGGCGGCAACGGCGCCGGTGGGCCGGGTGCGGGTCGAGGGCGTGGGCGGTGAGTCCCTGACCGTGGCCGGCCTGCACGACGGGGTCACCCCCGCCGAGGTATGGCGAGCGGTGGTCCAGGAGGCGACCGACCAGGCCGTCGTCCTGCACGACGCCATGGCCCGGGTCGCCGGCCCGCACGCCGAGCTCGTGGTGACCGGCGGCTGGGCGAACAGCACCACGTTCCTGGCCGCCAAGTCCGCCGGGTTCGGCCCCTACCGACGCTCCGACGTCGTCGAGGCCGGGGCCCGCGGCGCCGCCCTCTTCGGCGCGTACGCCGCCGGGGTGCTCACCCCCGGCACCGGCTTCCTCCCGGAGACGGGCGCATGAGTCGCCTGACCGCTCGCCCCTCCCCCACCCTCCGGAGCTCCCGATGATCGTGACGGTCACCCCCAACCCCAGCCTCGACGTCACCATGCCGCTCGAGCGGCTGACCCGCGGCGGGGTGAACCGGGCCGGTCTCTGCCTGCGGGAGCCCAGCGGCAAGGGCGTCAACGTGTCGCTCGCCCTGCACGCCGCGGGCGCCGCCACCGTCGCCGTCCTGCCCCTGGGAGGGCCGGCCGGGGCCGAGCTCGGCGTCCTGCTCGAGGCCACCGGGGTCGCCTGCCGGGTGACGCCCATCGCCGGCCGGGTCCGCAGCAACCTCACCCTGATCGAGGCCGACGGGACCACCACCAAGATCAACGAGCCGGGTCCCCGACTGGACGCCGCCGAGGTGGCCGGCCTGCTCGAGACGGCCGCCGCCCTGTGCGCCGGCCACGACTGGCTCGCCCTGTGCGGCAGCCTGCCCGACGGGCTCACCACCGCGGCCCTGGCCGGCGCGGTCGCGCGGGCGCGCGGAGCCGGGCTCCAGGTGGCGGTGGACACCTCCGACGCCCCGCTCCTCGCGCTGGTCGCCGGCGAGGGTCTCGACCTGCCGACGGTGGTCAAGCCCAACACCCACGAGCTGGCCACGGCCACCGGACGCAGCATCGACACCCTGGGGGAGGCGGCCGAGGCCGCCGCGGTCCTGCAGCGCCGCGGCATCGGCACCGTGCTGGTCAGCATGGGCGGCGACGGGGCCCTGCTGGTCGACCGCCGCGGAGCCCTGCACGGCCGGGCCCCGGTCCCCCGCGTGGTCAACACCGTGGGGGCGGGCGACGCCTTCCTCGCCGGCTTCCTCTATGCCCAGGACCGCCACCCCGGCGCTCGCGAGGACGCCCTGGCCACCGCGCTGCGGTGGGGGGCGATCGCGGTGCAGCACCCCCGTACGGTGTTCCCCGGTCCCGGACCCGCGTCGGCCCGGCCGGCGGTGCAGCTGCGGTCCGACTTCGACGTCCACCAGCCCCTGACCGAGCCCGCCCGATGAGCCCGCACGGCAGGCGCGCCGGCGATCCGCCTCTCGCCGAGCCCGGACCCGGCCGCCCCCGCCGCACCCAGCCCCGGCAGCCCCGCCACACCCAGCCCCCGCACCCGCAGCCCGAGACGAGGACCCACCCGTGAGCAGCTCCGTACCCCCC
>JAOPXW010000358.1 GCA_025964935.1 Friedmanniella sp.
GCGCTGGTGCTGATGATGTGCGTCCTGTCGGTCGGGCTGAGCCGGTGGCGACCCGGCCGGCCCCGGCGCCGGACCTCCATCCGCCGCTTCCTCCGGGTGGGGTCGCACGTGTTCGGCACCCAGGTCATCGGCTACGCCACCAACAACGCGGACAACGTCGCGCTCGGGGCCGTCTGGGGGGCCGGCCCGCTGGGCATCTACAGCCGCGCCTACCAGCTGCTGATGACCCCGATCAACCAGATCAACGACCCCATCACCCGGGTCGTGCTGCCGGTGCTCTCCCGGGTCCACGAGGACCGGCCGACCTACCAGCGCTACGTGGAGAAGGCCCAGCTCGTCGGCTCCTACGTGCTGGCTCCGACGTTCAGTGTCGCCGCCGGCCTGAGCACCGCCCTGGTCGCTCTGCTCTTCGGGCCGGCCTGGTCGGCCGTCGGGCCGGTGTTCGTGGTGCTGGCCATCGGCGGGGTGTTCCGGGGCGTCGGGCTGGTCACCTACTGGATCTTCCTGTCCAGCGACCATTCCGCCGCCCAGCTCAGGATGTACCTGGTGGCCCGCCCGGTGATGATCGCGGTCATCCTGCTGGGCCTGCCCTGGGGGCCGGTCGGGGTGGCCGCCGGCCACACGGTGGCCTTCGCCCTCTACTGGGTCGTGTCACTGCGCCGCGCGTCCCGGCTGGCCGGTCTGGACGCCGGCCGGCTGTTCGGGCAGACCGTGCGCGCGCTCGCGCTGGTCTCGCTGCCCTGCGGGGGGCTGGCCCTGCTCGGCGGCCGCCTGGTCGACGGCCCACTGCTGGAGGTCGGACTCGGGGTCGGGCTGGCGGCGGCGTACGCCGGTCTGCTGGTCATGCTCTCGCCGCGGGAGCGGGGCCAGCTGCGCGAGCTCCGGCAGCTGCTGGGCCGGGGCCGGGCCCCGGCGTCCGACGCTCCGGTCGCCTAGGGTCGGCTCGCTCCGCGCGTCCGGCGGCCCGTCGTCAGCGCTGCGGCTTGCGCCCGTACTCCACCCAGACCACGCCCCAGGCACCCGTCACGGTGCCGAGTCCGGTGGCCACCATGCAGGCGCCCCGCGCCTGCGCCGGCACGTCGGAGCCGAGCTGCCCCCGGACGCGGGTGGCCACCCCGCCCACGGCCCGGTAGAGGCCGCGGGCGGTGAGCTCCAGCCGCTGGGCCAGGGTGGCCGCGGGGCCCTTCGTGAGCGCGAGCATCACCCGGCTCCAGTCGTTGCCGGTCCGGAACGACCGGCGCAGGACCCAGCGGCGGCTGACCCGGTCGGGGGACTGGTAGTCGTACACCTCGGCCTCGTCGCACCACCGGATCACCCCGCCCCGTCGGCTCAGGTCCCGGGTGAGCATGGTGTCGCTGCCGCCGCTGAGCCCGAACTCCTCGTCGAAGCGCAGGTCGTAGGACGCCAGGGTCGGCAGATGGAGGAGCAGGTTGCCGCTCCCCGCCCCGGCGACGACGGTGCCGGTCGGGAGCTGCCGCCGGTCGAAGACCCCGCTGCCCTGGATCCACTCGTCGGGCTGCACGCTCTCGTAGCGGGCCAGCACCGGGCCCGCGACCCCGGCGCACCGCCACTGCCGCCAGCTTCCGACCATCCGGTCGACCCAGCGCTCCAGCGGCAGCTCGTCGTCGTCGACGAACAGCAGGACCTCGGCGTCACCGGCCTCGGCCAGGGCGCGGTTGCGGGCCGCAGCGATCCCCGCCGCCGGCTCGTGCACGTAGCGCACGGGTTCCTGCCGCCAGGCCGTGACCTGCTCGCGGGCACCCGCCTCCGGGTCGTTGTCCACCACGACCACACTCGCCGACCCGGGGTAGGCCGTGACCTGCCGGACGAGCTCGGGCAGGATGCGATCCACGCAGTCCGGTCGGCGAAAGGTGGCCATGGCCACCACGAGCGTCGGCCACGAGGGGGAACTGGTGGTATCGCTTGGCGGACGGTCCATGAGGCCGTACATTACTGGCGAATGCTGGATGTCGTGTGAGCCTCGGGGGCGACCACCCTAGGAAAGGTCCCGACCTTGGAAATCCGCACGTATCTGCTCGCTCTGCGCAAGCACTGGGTCACGGTGGTCGTGCTCGCAGTGCTGGGGGCGGTGGCGGCCGGCGTGGCTTATTTCCTGACTCCGCCCGTTTACTCCAGCTCGGTCACTTTCTACGTCAGCACGCCGCTGACCGACGGCAGCAACCCGCTCAGTGCGGGCCAGTTCGCCCAGGCCCGGGTCAACTCCTACGTCTCGCTGCTGGAAAGTGAGCAGCTGGCTTTTCGGGTTATCCGCGACCAGAGACTGGCGATGACGACGGCCGAGGTGATGAAAGAGGTCAAGGCCACCGCAGAGCTCAACACGGTGCTGGTCACCGCCACCGTCGATGATTCCAGCCCGGAAAGGGCGCTGGCGATATCCCGGGGGATCGCGAACACGTTCGGCGCCATGGTGGACCAGCTCGACAACCAGAACCGGAAAGCCGACATCGTCGTCATCAACGCCGTCTCCGGACCGACGTTGCTGCCGGACCCGATCTCGCCGAGCAAGCGGATCTACGGCGGCCTGGGTTTGCTGGCCGGCCTGGCGGTCGGGGCCACGATCGCGATCCTCCGCGAGCTGCTGGACAACAGCGTCCGGTCGCCCGAGGTCGGGGCCGCCCTGACCCAGGCCCCGGTCATCGGTGCCATCGACTTCGACCCTGAGGCGAAGCGCAGCCCGCTGCTGCTCAAGGAGGCCACCACCTCGATCCGGGCCGAGTCGGTCCGTCAGCTGCGGACCAACCTCCAGTTCATCGACGTCACCCGCAGCGCCGACGTGCTGCTGGTCACGTCGGCCGTGCCCGACGAAGGCAAGTCGGTCGTGTCGGTCAACCTGGCGCTGTCCTTCGTCGAGTTCGGCAACTCGGTCCTGCTGATCGAGGCCGACCTGCGCCGGCCGCGCATCTCGGCCTACCTGGGGGTCGAGAACGAGGTCGGTCTGACCAGCGTCCTCGTCGGCCAGGTCGAGGTGGGGCAGGCCATCCAGGCCTGGGGCGCCGACGGGCTCTCCATCCTGCCCAGTGGGTCCACCCCGCCCAACCCGTCCGAGCTTCTCGGCAGCGCCGAGATGACCAACCTGGTGGGGCGGCTTCGGCAGGACT
>JAOPXW010000394.1 GCA_025964935.1 Friedmanniella sp.
CGCCTTCGCGGAGGGCTTCGGCTTCCGCTTCGCCAGCCACGACGCCCGCCGTCGTCAGGTGCTGCCCGAGGTCGACTGGGCCGAGGTGGACCGACTGGCCGAGACCGCGGCGCAGGCCGCCGCCGGCTACCGGCTGGAGCGGCTGGTGGCGCCGGTCCCCGACGAGGTGCTGGCCGAGCTGGTCGAGGTCACGGCCGCCATCAACGACGCCCCGCTCGGGGACCTGACCTACGGCGACGAGCACTTCGACCTGGCCCGGCTGCGGGACCTGGAGACCGCCTGCGCCCGGCGGGGCGGGCAGCTGTTCCGGGTCGTCGCCCGGGACCGGGACACGGGTCGGGCCGCCGGCCACACCGTGGTGGTGACCAACCGCTGGCACCCCGAGCACGCGGTCCAGGCCGACACCGCGGTCGCCCGGGAGCACCGCGGGCACCGCCTCGGTCAGCTGGTCAAGATCGACATGATGCGGTGGCTGGCCGAGGTCGCCCCCCAGGTGCAGATGCTGGAGACCTGGAACCAGGCCGACAACGCGTACATGATCCAGGTCAACGAGGCGATCGGCTATCGGCTGGCCGAGGTCTACGCCACCTACGAGCGTCGGCTCGAGCCCTGAAGGCCCGGCGGCCCGGCTAGAAGCCCAGCCGGTTCAGGTGCTTCGCGCTGCGCTGCCACTCCTTCAGGACCTTGACCCGGAGGTCGAGGTAGACCGGGGTGCCGAGCAGGGTCTCGATCTGCACGCGTGAGGTCGCACCGATCTCGCGCAGTCGGCTGCCGCGGTGGCCGATGATGATGCCCTTCTGCGAGTCCCGCTCCACGATCATGGAGGCGAAGATGTCCAGCAGCGGCTTGTCCGCGTCCCGGCCCTCGCGCAGGTTCATCTCCTCCACCACCACGCTGATGGAGTGCGGCAGCTCGTCACGGACGCCCTCCAGCGCGGCCTCCCGGATCAGCTCGGCGACCAGGATCTCCTCGGGCTCGTCGGTGATGTCGCCGTCGGGATAGAGCGCCGGCCCCTCGGGCAGCAGGCTGACCAGGGTGTCGGCCAGCACGTCGAGCTGGTCGTCGCCCACCGCGGACACCGGGATGATGTGGCTCCAGGTGATGCCCAGCTCGGTCTCCAGGGCCTGGATGGCCATCAGGTGCTCGGCCATCCGCTGCGGCGAGACGAGGTCGGACTTGGTCGCCACCGCGACCAGCACCGGCCGCTTGGGCAGCAGGGAGATCTCGCGGACCAGGTAGGTGTCGCCGGGCCCGATCCGCTCGTTGGCGGGCAGGCACACCCCGACCACGTCGACCTCGGTCCAGGTGCCCCGGACCAGGTCGTTCAGCCGCTCACCCAGCAGGGTGCGCGGGCGGTGCAGACCCGGGGTGTCGATCAGCACCAGCTGGGCGTCCGGGCGGTGCACGATGCCCCGGATCGCGTGCCGGGTGGTCTGCGGCTTGGACGAGGCGATCGCGATCTTCTGGCCCACCAGCGCGTTGGTCAGGGTCGACTTCCCCGCGTTGGGACGGCCGACGAAGCACGCGAAGCCGGAGCGGAAACCCTCCGGGGTCTCGTGGCCGGCCAGTCCTCCGGGAAGCGGCATCAGAGGGCCACCGACGTACGGACGGCGCCGGCCGGGTCGACCGACCAGACCACGACACCGGTGCCCGGGAGGTCGCCGGCGACGGCGAGGTCCTCCGGGGAGGCGTCCTGGGTCCCGGCGACGGCGACGGCTTCGAGGCCCTGGGCCCCCGACGAGACCGCCATGGCCACCGCGACGGCGACGGCCGACAGTCGGAGGTGGTCCAGGCTGACGGTCGCGGCGGCGTACGTCCGCCCGTCGGTGTCGCGGACGCAGGCGCCCTGGGCGGCTCCGGTCCGGGCCAGCGTGGCCTTGGCGAGGGTGATGATCTTGCGGTCCTCGGGGTCGGTGGGCTCGTTCAGGTCGGTCATGAGGCTCGGAGCTCTCTTTCGGAGATCATGGCGGTGGTGGCCGCGGCGCGCGGGTCGTCGTCCTCGACGCCGGTCTCGATCCGGGCGGCGACGACGGTGCCGATGCGGTTGCGGCGGCCCGTGGAGCGCTCCGCGACCAGCTCCAGCCCGTCGTACTTGACCACGGACCCGGCGATCGGCACCTTGTTCAGCTGCTTGGCCATCAGGCCGCCGACGGTCTCCACGTCCTCGTCGTCGAGCTTGAGCCCGAACAGCTCGCCCAGCTCGTCGACCGGCAGCCGGGAGGACACGCGGTAGCGGCCCTCACCCAGGGAGGTGATGTCGGTGTTCTCCTCGTCGTACTCGTCGGTGATCTCGCCGACGATCTCCTCGAGGATGTCCTCGATGGTGGCGATGCCGGCGGTGCCGCCGAACTCGTCCACCACGATGACCAGGTGCACGCGCTTGAGCTGCATCTCCTGCAGCAGCTCGTCCACCGGCTTGGAGTCCGGGCACCAGATCGGCGGCCGCATCATCGACCCCACCCGCTCGGTGGACTGGGTTCCCGGGGAGTCGTAGACGCGCTTGATGACGTCCTTGAGGTAGAGCACACCGACCACGTCGTCCAGACCCTCGCGGA
>JAOPXW010000053.1 GCA_025964935.1 Friedmanniella sp.
CGGGCTCCCGCCCGCACCGGGCTCTCGCCCGCCGCCGACCCCCGACCCCCGCCGCCGACCCCCCCCGGGGGGGCCGGCGGACCGGCGGCCTCAGTAGTCGCCCTCGACCACGTTCTCCAGCTTCTCGCCGGCGAGGTAGCGGTCCAGCTGGGCGCGGACCAGCGCGAAGGCCCGGGCCCCGGCCGGCTTGACGTGACCGGCGGCGTGCGGGGTGAGGATGAGGTTCGGCGCGCTCCACAGCGGGTGGCCCGACGGGACGGGCTCGGGCTCGACCACGTCGAGGGCGGCCCGCAGCCGGCCGGAGCCGAGCTCGGCCAGCAGGGCGTCGGTGTCCACGATCTTCCCCCGGGCGACGTTGACCAGCAGGGCGCCGTCAGGCATCCGGGCCAGGAACCGGGCGTCGACGAGCCCCTCGGTGGCGGCCGTCAGCGGCAGGGTCAGCACGACCACGTCGGCGGCGGGCAGCAGCTCGGGGAGCTCGTCGGTGCCGTGCACCCCGTCGCGGCGGCGGTGGGCCACCAGCACCGGCACGGCGTCGAAGCTCCGCAGCCGGCGGGCCGTCTGCTCACCCAGGTCGCCGGCGCCCACGATCAGTACCCGGTGGTCACGCAGGTCGTCACCCTGGACGAGGTCCCACTCACCGCGGCGCTGCGCGTCGAGGAAGTGCGGCAGCCGACGCTGGGAGGCCAGGACCAGCAGCAGCACGAGCTCGGCGACCGAGCTGCCGTGGACGCCGCGGGCGTCGCAGAGGGTGATGCCGTCCGGGATCTGGCCGACCACGTCCTCCACCCCCGCGCTGGTCAGCTGCATCACCCGCAGCCGGGGCATGGCGGCGAACATGGTGGGCAGGTGGCCGGCGGCCTCCACCATCGGCACCCAGAACTCGGTCCGGTCCAGACCCTCGGGCCGGGTCTCCTCGCCGTTCCAGGTCAGCACCGTGACCCCGTCGGGCACGGGGCCCAGCAGGGTGCGGGAGTCGTCGTCGGGGACACACACCACAGTCATGGCGACACCGTAGGCGATGGCCGGAGGTCCGTGCCGTACGGCGGTCCGCACCCCGGCCGCTAGCGTCTGTTCCGCACACCCGCCCCGGTACGCGCGCCGCACCCCGGCGCACCCGCCGTCCACTGCGAGAGGCCCCACGATGAGCAGCACCTACGTCATGGCGATCGACCAGGGCACCACCAGCACTCGCGCCATCGTCTTCGACCACGCCGGGCGGATCGTGGTGTCGCGGCAGCGCGAGCACCGCCAGATCTTTCCGCGCGCCGGCTGGGTCGAGCACGACCCGATGGAGATCTGGGCCAACGTCCGCGAGGTGGTGGCCCTGGCCCTGTCCGCCGGGGACGTCTCGGCCCACGACCTGGCCGCGGTCGGCATCACCAACCAGCGCGAGACCGCGGTGGTCTGGGACCGCCACACCGGCGAGCCGGTCGCCAACGCGATCGTGTGGCAGGACACCCGGACGAAGGCCCTGGTGGAGCAGCTCGGCGGGCCGGCGGGCGCCGACCGCTACAAGGACGCGGTCGGTCTGCCGCTGGCCACCTACTTCACCGCACCCAAGGTCCGGTGGATCCTGGACAACGTCGACGGCGCCCGGGCCCGGGCCGAGGCCGGCGAGCTGCTGATGGGCACCACCGACAGCTGGGTGCTGTGGAACATGACCGGCGGCGTGAACGGCGGCCTGCACCTGACCGACGTCACCAACGCCTCCCGCACCATGCTGATGAACCTCGACACCCTGGAGTGGAACCCCGACATCTGTGCCGAGATGGGCATCCCGATGTCGATGCTGCCCGAGATCCGGTCGTCCTCAGAGGTGTACGGCAGTGGCCGTGACAGCGGCTTCCTGGCCGGGGTGCCGATCGCGGGCATCCTGGGCGACCAGCAGGCCGCCACCTTCGGTCAGGCCTGCTTCGAGAAGGGCATGGCCAAGAACACCTACGGCACCGGGAGCTTCCTGCTGATGAACACCGGCACCGCCCCCGTACGGAGCGAGAACGGTCTGCTCACCACGGTCTGCTACAAGCTCGGGGCGGCCCCGACCGTGTACGCGCTGGAGGGCTCCATCGCCGTCACCGGTTCGCTGGTGCAGTGGGTCCGCGACAACCTGGAGATGATCTCCGAGGCGGCCGAGATCGAGACGTTCGCCCGTACGGTGGACGACAACGGCGGCGCCTACATCGTCCCGGCCTTCTCGGGGCTGTTCGCCCCCTACTGGCGCTCCGACGCCCGGGGGGCGCTGGTGGGGCTGACCCGCTTCGTCCGCAAGGGCCACCTGTGCCGGGCCGTGCTGGAGTCGGTCGCCTACCAGACCCGCGACGTGGTGGAGGCGATGAACGCCGACGCGAAGACCGAGCTGACCGAGCTGAAGGTCGACGGCGGGATGACGGGGAACGAGCTGCTGATGCAGTTCCAGGCCGACCAGCTCGGGGTGGACGTCGTCCGGCCGCGGGTGGCCGAGACCACGGCGCTCGGGGCGGCGTACGCGGCGGGGATCGCGGTGGGCTTCTGGAACGGCGAGCAGGATGTGATCGACAACTGGGCCGAGGACCGGCGCTGGAGTCCGCAGGCGGGCGAGGACGAGCGGGCGCGGCTGTACCGGAGCTGGAAGAAGGCGGTCCGGCGGACCCTGGACTGGGTGGACGACGACGTGCTCTGAGGGCCTACAGCCAGGAGACGTGGGGGGCCAGCAGGGCGTAGCCGACGAAGGCGACCACGTCGAGCAGGGTGTGGGTCACGACCAGGGGGCCGACCCGGCCCCACCGCCGGTAGGCGAGGCCGAAGAGCACCCCCATGAGCAGGTTGCCGGCGAAGCCGCCGAAGCCCTGGTAGAGGTGGTAGGACCCCCGGATCAGCGCGCTGACCCCCACGGCGACCGGCCATCGCCACCCGAGCTGGGAGAACCGGGTCAGCAGGTAGCCGATCACCACCACCTCCTCCAGGGCCGCGTTCTGGAAGGCCGACAGGATGAGCACCGGCACCGTCCACCACTGGTCGGTCAGGCCCGAGGCCTGCACCTGGGTGTTGAAGCCGAGGGTGCGCGCCAGCAGGTAGAGCCCCAGCCCGGGCACTCCGATCACCGCGGTCAGCACCAGCCCGCGAGAAAGGTCCCAGCGCGGTCGGGTGAGGTCGAAGCCGATCACCCGGGCCGCGCCCCGGTTGGTCAGGTTGAGCAAATAGAGCACCAGCAGCACGGGCGCGAGGTTGAAGCCGATCCCGACCAGCTGGTAGGTCAGGTCCAGCCACGGCCGGTCCGGGGTGGCGGACGCGTTCAGGGTGGAGGTCTGCTGGCCCAGCGGCACCCCCCGGGTCAGCCGCTCCACGATCCGCAGCACCGAGTAGACCCCGGACTGCCCCAGCGACAGGGCCAGGACCACGACGACCTCGACACCGAGCCGGGTCCGGTTCGGCCCGGGGTCGGGTGCCAGCGCAGTCACGCGCCCATGATGCCCGCCCGGTCCGACACCGTACGGTGGACCGCCGCTGAGGCGGAGATCTTGGCGTTGATGAGCCGGGGGGAGGTTCCGGACGAGAGGATCCGCGGTCTGAAACCGGTGAACCGCGACACGGGCAGGACTTAGGCTGGTTGCATGCGTGTTGGTGTATTTGGAGCCACCGGTCAGGTGGGCGGGGTCATGCGGACGTTGCTGGCGGAGCGCGGCTTCCCCGTGACCGAGATGCGGTACTTCGCTTCGGCGCGGTCCGCCGGGACGACCCTGCCCTGGGGCGGGGAGGACATCGTGGTGGAGGACACCGAGACCGCCGACTTCTCGGGTCTGGACCTGGCGCTGTTCTCCAACGGCAAGACCGCGTCCCTGGCCACTGCCCCGAAGGTGGTCGCGGCCGGGGCCGTCGTGGTGGACAACTCCTCGGCCTGGCGGATGGACCCCGACGTCCCGCTGGTGGTGTCCGAGGTCAACCCCGAGGACGCGTACGCCCCGGCCAAGGGCATCATCGCCAACCCGAACTGCACGACGATGGCCGCGATGCCGGTGCTCAAGCCGCTGCACGACGCGGCCACCCTCGTACGGCTGACCGTGGCCACCTACCAGGCCGTGTCCGGCTCCGGGGTGGCCGGGGTGGCCGAGCTCGACGGCCAGGTGCGGGCCGTGGCCGACCAGGCGAGCGGGCTGGCCTTCGACGGCCGTGCGGTGACCTTCCCGGCAGCCACCACCTACGTCAAGACCATCGCCTTCAACGTGCTGCCGCTGGCCGGCTCGATCGTCGACGACGGCTCCGCCGAGACCGACGAGGAGCAGAAGCTCCGCAACGAGTCGCGCAAGATCCTGCACGCCCCCGAGCTGCGCGTCTCCGGCACCTGCGTCCGGGTCCCGGTCTTCTCCGGCCACTCGCTCGCGATCCACGCCGAGTTCGCCGACGACCTCAGCCCGGAGGAGGCCACCGCCCTGCTGGCCGGGGCACCCGGGGTCGAGCTGATGGAGGTCCCCACGCCGCTCGACGCGGCCGGGGCCGACCCGAGCTACGTCGGCCGGATCCGGGCCGACCAGGCCGCCCCCGCCGGCAAGGGGCTGGTGCTGTTCATCTCCAACGACAACCTCCGCAAGGGTGCGGCGCTGAACGCGGTGCAGATCGCCGAGATCGTGGCCAGCCGCCTCGTGGTCGGCCGGGTCTGACCCGATGAGCGTCCCGCAGTCCTCCACCGGGCGCCGCCTTGCCGTCCTGGGAGCCGGCGTGATGGGGGAGACCGTCCTCTCCGGCCTGCTCCGGGCGGGCTGGGACGCCGCGGAGATGACCGCCACCGACCGACGGCCGGCCCGGTGCGCCGAGCTCACCCAGCGCTACGGCATCACGATGCTGACCAACCTCGACGCGGCGGCCGGGGCCGACACCGTCGTCGTGGTGGTCAAGCCCCAGGACATGGCCGACCTGCTGGTCGAGATCGGCCCGGCCCTGCGCCCCGAGACGCTGGTCGTGTCGCTGGCCGCCGGGATCGAGATCAGCTTCATGGAGTCGCTGCTGCCGGCGGGCACCCCGGTGGTCCGCGTGATGCCGAACACGCCCGCGCAGGTCGACGAGGGCATGGCCGCCATCTCGGGCGGGACCCACAGCACGGCGCAGCACCTGGAGCGGGTCACCGAGATCCTGTCGGCCACCGGGCGGGTCCTGACCGTGCCCGAGAAGTACCTCGATGCCGTCACCGCCATCTCCGGCTCGGGGCCGGCGTACCTGTTCTTCGTGGTCGAGGCCATGATCGAGGCCGGCGTGCACCTCGGGCTGCCGCGCGACACCGCCACCGAGCTGGTGGTCCAGACCATGCTGGGCTCGGCCAAGCTGCTGCGTGAGACCGGTGAGCACCCGGTCGTGCTGCGGGAGCGGGTCACCTCACCGGGCGGCACCACCGCCGCCGCGATCCGTCAGCTGGAGGACCACCGCGTCCGCGCCGCCTTCATGCAGGCCATGGAGTCCGCCCGGGACCGCAGCCGCGACCTCGCGGCCGCCGCCCGCCGCGACCAGCCCGCCACCCCGGGGGTGCCCCGATGACCGGCGTCCTGGTCCACTCCGACCACCTGACCCTCTACGACTTCGGTCTGGAGCACCCGATGGCCCCGGGGCGGGTGCGAAACACCATCTCGCTGGCCCGCCACCTCGGGGTGCTGGACCACCTCCGGATCGTGCCGCAGCCCGAGATCGACCTGGACCTGCTGCGCACCGTGCACACCGCCGAGTACGTCGCCGCCGTGATGAAGGGCGAGCCCGACGAGCGCTACGGGCTGGGCACCACCGACAACCCGATCTTCCCCGGCATGCACGAGGTCTCGGCGCGGGTGGCCATGGCCACCGTCGAGGCCGCGCGCCAGGTGTTCACCGGACAGACGCTGCGCGCGGCCAACATCAGCGGCGGCCTGCATCACGCCATGCCCGCCCTGACCAGCGGGTTCTGCGTCTACAACGACGTGGCGGTCGCCATCCGCTGGCTGCTGGACCAGGGCGTGGAGCGGGTCGCCTACGTCGACGTCGACGTGCACCACGGCGACGGCGTCCAGGAGATCTTCTACGACGACCCGCGGGTCATGACGGTCAGCCTGCACGAGACGCCGGCCTGCCTCTTCCCGGGGACGGGCTTCCCGACCGAGACCGGGGGCCCTGGGGCCGAGGGCACCGCGGTCAACGTGGCCCTGCCGCCCGGCACGGGTGACGCGGGCTGGCTGCGGGCCTTCCACGCGGTGGTGCCGGACGTGCTGCGGGCCTTCCGTCCCGAGATCCTGATCACCCAGCACGGCTGCGACTCCCACCGGCACGACCCGCTGGCCGACCTCAACCTCTCCCTGGACGGGCAGCGGGCCTCCTACCTGGCCCTCGCCGACCTGGCCGAGGAGCTCACGGGCGGGCGCTGGGTCTCAGTGGGCGGCGGCGGCTACTCGGTGCTCAACGTGGTGCCACGCGCCTGGACCCACCTGCTGGGCATCGTCGCCGGTCACCCGGTCGACCCGACGGTGGCCACCCCGGCCGCCTGGCGGGCCGAGATCGGGGAGTGGGCGCCCGACTCCATGTCCGACGGTGGGACCGGGGACTACGAGTCCTTCGACAGCGGTATCAACCCGGCCAGCCGACTGGACCAGGCGATCATCGCGACCCGCCAGGCGGTCTACCCCGAGCTGGGTCTGCACCTCGGGTTCTGAGCCACGGGCGGCCGCGGGCCGTAGTTTGAGCGCTGCGTCGGGATCCGTCAAGGACTGCCGCGGGTGTCGGAGAAGTTTTCGTGTGCATCTGCTGTACCAGGGGTACCGCTTGCCACTACTCTCACATGCGTACCTGCACGCGGCCGGAGGGGAAGCCGGCCGCGGCAGGCCAGGAGACGGTGGTGTTGAGAAGATGACCGACAAGTCCACACCCGGGGGCGTCACCCCGATCGGCAGTCTGCCCGGTGTGCAGTTCCACACGGTGGCGGAGGTGGCCGCGCTGATGCGCGTGTCCAAGATGTCGGTCTACCGTCTGATCCACTCCGGCGAGCTGGAGGCGGTCCGCTTCGGCCGCAGCTTCCGGGTCCCGGCCACCGCGGTGGCGGCCTACCTGCAGAGCTCGTTCTACGAGACCGGCTAGCCCCGGGCGGTACGCCGCCCGGGGCCGACCTCAGCCGCGCGGGTCCTCGAAGACCACCGCGAACTGCTGGGTCCCGGGCCACAGCGCGTGCTCGGGCAGCACGTCCATCCCGCACGCCCGGGAGCCGACGCCGTGCACGGCGTTGTCCAGGAACATCCACGTCCGCTCCGGGGTCCCCAGCTCGTACGGGTGTCGCGCCCGGTCCAGCTGCTGCGGGGTCCACGGGGTCAGGGTGAAGCCCGGGCGGTGGCCCCGGCCGTCCGGCAGGGTCCGCAGCCGCAGGCCGACCCCGGCCTCACCGCTGACCTCGAGGGTCCGCAGCTCGGCCCGGTGACCGGTCTCCTGGGGGCGGGAGTAGGCCACGTTCAGCTCGGACAGGTCGGCGGCGAAGCGACCGACCCGGGCGGCCTCGCGGGTGTCGGGGTAGGACTCGGCCGGGCCGGTGCCGAACCACGACGCGTGCTGCAGACCGACCGGCAGCCCCAGGCGTACGCCCACCCGCGGCCAGGTGCAGTCCCAGCCCGGGGAGGGCACGGCCTCCACGACCAGCGTCACCTCCGACCCCTCGGCCCGCCAGCGCTGGACCGTGTCGACGAACAGGCCGCTGTTGGCCGCCGACACCCGGTGGGTGAGGACGAGCTCGGCCCCCTCCCGGTGCAGCCCGGTCAGCCGGTGGACCAGGCGGTCCAGGCCCCGCTCGCGCCAGCGCGCCTCCGAGGACGGCCCCTCGACCCCCTCACCGTGGGTGTCGTCGGGATCGCTCAGCTCGAAGGAGCCGCGGCTGTCGCTGCGGTCGTTGTCGGTGGGCGCCCGCCACAGCTCCAGCTGCAGACCGTCGACCTCGAGGCCGTGCAGCGCGCGGAGCCGGCCCGTGACCGCGTCGAGCTCCGCCCCGCCCACGGTCAGGGTGCCGCCCGCCGGGGCGGGCGTCACCGACCCGGCGTCGGTGCGTCCGGGG
>JAOPXW010000062.1 GCA_025964935.1 Friedmanniella sp.
CCCGGCCAGTGCGAGTCGGCGGGGTTGTGCCGCATGATCTTCTGGAACAGCAGGTACGCCACGGGCGCGAGGCTCATGGCGGTGCCCGGGTGGCCGTTGCCGACCTTTTGCACGGCGTCAGCGGCGAGCAACCGTACGGTGTCGACCGCTCGGGAGTCCAGGTCGGACCACCCCTGCGGGAAGACTGCGGTGGCGTCGCCGGTCGCTGAGGAGCCGGCGGGGGTTTGGGTGTCGGTCACAGGGTGCGATCCTTCCGAGGAACGCTGGCGGGTGAGTCCGCCAGCACTATCGACCCAGAGCCTATCGGGGCCGATTCGGTGCGGATATAGGGTCCGGGGGTTCGGCGACTCGCGGACGGGTCGTCGGCCGGGGGCCTCACGAGGTGTGATTCTGCGGAGCGGCCCCTAGACTCGTCTCCGGCGGTGGCCGCTCCCGTGTCCGCGAAGGGTGCGGACGGCACGGCGCCGGGACAGATCGGGCAACAGTGAGCGAGTGGGGCTTGTGACGAGTATCGACGTGTCTGACCAGGTGACGCCCGAGCGGCGGCTCGCCCGGACCGACCTCGAACCGACGGTGGCCCCCACCGGCAGCCGGATCGCCGACGTCGTCTCGACCTACGTCGGTCTGACCAAGCCCCGCATCATCGAGCTGCTGCTGGTGACCACCGTGCCGGCCATGTTCCTCGCCGCCCGCGGCATCCCCCCGATCGGGCTCGTCGTCGCCACCATGGTCGGCGGCTGCCTGGCTGCGGCCAGCGCGAACGTCTTCAACTGCGTGCTGGACCGTGACATCGACGAGCAGATGCGACGCACCCGACGACGCCCGCTGCCCCGGCACGCGGTCGACGCCCGCGCGGCCACCATCTTCGGTGCGGTGCTCGGCGTGGCCGCGACCCTGGTGCTGGGCTTCTTCGTCAACTGGCTGTCGGCCGGGCTGGCGCTGGGGGCCAACGCGTTCTACATCTTCGTCTACACCCTGTGGCTGAAGCGCCGTACCTCCCAGAACATCATCTGGGGCGGGATCGCCGGCTGCTTCCCGCCGCTGATCGGGTGGACCGCCGTGACCGGGCACCTGGCCTGGCCGCCGTTCATCCTGTTCGCCATCGTCTTCTTCTGGACCCCGCCGCACACCTGGGCGTTGGCCTTCCGCTACCGCGAGGACTACGCCGCGGCGCAGGTGCCGATGCTCCCGGTCGTGCGCTCCGCCCCGGTGGTCGCCCGTCAGATCATGGTCTACTCGGTGGCCACCGTCGCGGTCTCGCTGGCCCTGTGGCCGGTCGCGCACACCGGTCTGCTGTACCCGGTGGTGGCGGGGGTGACCGGGGTCGCCCTGCTGTGGGAGGCGGGTCGGCTGCTGGCCCGGGCCAACCGTGGTCTGACCGACGCGGCCCTCAAGCCCATGCGGCTGTTCCACTGGTCCAACAGCTATCTGGCTCTGGTCTTCGTGGCGGCGGCCGTCGATCCGCTGCTCCGGTTCTGAGCCTCCGGCCACCGGTCGCCCCCGGGTGAGCGGCCGGCGCGGGCCCGCGTGACCCAGTCCGTCGAGGCGCTGCTCGACCCTGCAGGGGAGAGCCTGCTGCTGGCCGAGTGGGACCGGCTGGCCGACGCCGGTCTGCCGAGCTCCCGACGGGCCGTCCCCAGCCCGACCCACCGCCCCCACGTCACCCTGCTGGCCCTGGACGCTCTCCCGGCCGGCGCGGAGGACGCGGTGGCCGCCGCGGTCGCCGGGGTGTCCCTGCGGGTGCGGCTCGGTCCGGTGGTGATCTTCGGTCCGCACCGCGACCGCTACGTCCTGGTCCGCGGCGTGGTCCCCTCGCCCGAGCTGCTCGACCTGCAGCAGCGGGTCGCCGTCGCCGCCGGGGCCGGCGACCATCCCCACTTCGGCCGGGGCCGCTGGACCCCGCACCTGACGCTCGCCCCCCGGGTGGACCGGGTACGGCTGCCCGAGGTGCTGGAGGTGCTGGGCGAGGGTCCGGCCGGGTCGGAGGTGCAGGTGTCGCGGTTCCGCCGCTGGGACAGCGACGGGCGCCGGGCCTGGCCGCTCGGCGACGGCTGAGCGGGGCCGGGGCTCAGGAGCGTGCGGCGGGAGCCGGCCGGTGCCCGGCCGACGACGGCGTCCTCGTTCCGGGGCGCGTCATCTCGACCGAGAGCATCAGGTTGGTGGCCGCGGCGACCGCCAGCGAGGCTCCCAGCAGGTGCAGGCCGACCAGTCCGATCGGCAGCCCGAGCCGGTACTGCGCGATCCCGACGACCGCCTGCAGGACCAGGACGGCCAGCACCAGCACCGTCGCCCGGCTGCGCAGCCGGACCAGGGCCAGCACGGCCAGGGCCACGGTGACGTAGACGGCGGCGGCGTGCAGGTGGGTGACCAGGGCGCCGTCGAAGCCCGTCCGGGGGACGTTCGCGTCCCCGGCGTGCGGCCCGCTGCCGGTGACGGTGGTGCCGAGCACGACGGCCACCCAGGTGGCGACGAAAACGCCGCGGGTGGCGTACGCGGTCAGCCGGTCCGCGGGGGCTGCGACCCGCCGTCGGGTCCGCCGCACCAGCCACACGGCCAGGCTGATCAGAACCATCGAGACCAGCAGGTGCAGGGCGACGATGAACGGGTTGAGCCGGACCAGCACCGAGATGCCGCCGATCACGGCCTGGAGGGGGATCCCCAGGGCCATCCCGCCCGCCAGCCAGCGCAGGTCACGGCGGCGGCCGCCCCGGCGGTCCGAGCGCGCGTCCCGGTAGAGCATCGTCGCGAGCCAGGTGGCCACGGCCACGATGACGAGCACGAAGGTCAGCAGCCGGTTGCCGAACTCGATCAGGCCGTGGTAGCCGAGCGCCGGGTGCGTGACGTAGGACGCCTCCGAGCACTTGGGCCAGGTGGGGCAGCCCAGCCCGGACCCGGTCAGCCGAACGACGGCCCCGGTGACCACGATCAGGATGTTGACCACGAGCGACACCACGGCCCAGCGGCGCAGCGCCACCTCGCTGCCGAACAGCCGGTCCAGGACCAGCCCGATTCCGGAGCGCGCCCCGGGCCCTGTGGGCTCGGTCGCGACCTCAGCGGTCAGGCGGTCCATCGAAACCCCTTCCGGGCCAGCAGTGCGGCCACGACCAGCCAGACGAGCAGGACGAGCACCGGCCAGGCCAGCGCCTGACCGAGGGCGGCCGCGCGGAGCTCCGCGCCCAGGGCGGCCGTCGGCAGCGTCTCGACCACCGGCTGCAGCGCGCTCGGGTAGCGGCCGACCGGCACGACCAGTCCGCCGCCGACCAGCAGGACCACGTAGATCAGGTTGGCCAGCCCCAGCGTGGCCTCGGCCCGCAACCGACCGGCCAGGGCCAGGGCCAGGCCGACGAAGGTGCCCACGGCCAGCACGGCGACCAGCAGGGCGGCCAGCAGCGACAGCGCCGTGGGGTGCGGACGCCAGCCCAGCACGACGGCGACTGCGGCCAGCACGACCAGCTGGCCCACGACGACGGCGACGACCGCGAGCATCTTGCCGGCGAGCAGCCCGCTCTTGCCCAGCGGCGTGGCGGCCAGCCGCTCCAGCACCCCGTAGCGGCGCTCGAACCCCGTGGCGATGGCCACCGAGGTGAAGCCGGAGGACCAGATGGCCAGGGCGAGCACGGACGGCGCGAGCACGGCCAGGGTGCCGAAGCGTCCGCCGCCGAAGCGGCCCAGCCCGAGGATCCCCAGCGGGATCACCAGCGCCAGCAGCAGCTGCTCGCCGTTGCGCACGAGCAGCCGGAACTCCGTCCGCCCGTGGGCCAGGACCCGCTGTCGGGCCGGCGCGGCGTCGGGGGCGGGGGAGAAGTCCAGGACGCTCATCAGGCCGCCCGGACGCGGGTGTGGGCGAGGAAGACCTCTTCCAGGCTGCTGCCGCCCCGGGTCAGCTCGGGCACGGTGCCGGCGACCACGACCCGGCCGCCGTCGACGATGTAGACCGCGTCGGCCAGCGCCTCCGCCTCGTCCATGGCGTGGGTGGTCAGCACGATCGCGACCCCGGCGGCCCGCAGCTCGCGCAGCACCTCCCAGGTCGCCCGGCGGGCGTGCGGGTCCATCCCGGCGGTGGGCTCGTCCAGGAACACCAGCTCGGGTCGCCCGATCAGGGCCCCGGCCAGGTTGACCGACTGCTGCTGGCCGCCCGACAGCCGCCGGTACGGGGTGTCGAGGAAGGGCCGCAGCCCGAGGCGGTCGACCAGGGCCGACCAGGGCTGCGGGTTGGCGTACAGACTGGCGAGGTAGCGCAGCAGCTCACCGGCCCGGATGCCCGACCAGGCTCCCGTGCTCTGGGGCATCAGACCGACCCGGGCTGCGGCGGCGGCGGACCCGGGCCGGTGGCCCAGCACCGAGACGCGGCCGGAGTCCGGCGTGACCAGTCCGGTGCAGCAGCGGACCAGCGTGGTCTTGCCGGCCCCGTTGGGGCCGAGGACGGCGGTCAGGGCCGCGGGCTGCGCCTGCAGGGTCAAGGTGTCGAGGACGAGGCGGTCCCCGAAGCCGACCGACACCGCGTCCACCACCAGGGCGGCTGGCTCGCGGATGTTCACCGCTGAAGTGTAAGCGCCCGTTCCGAAGGCCCCCGGGTCCTCAGGAGGCGTGGCGGACCGTCTCAGGTCGGCCTCAGGCGAGCCCGAGGAGGTGGGGCAGGTCCGACAGGTCGTCCACGACCCGGTCGGGGACGAAGTTGCGCGGGTCGGCCCGGTAGTCCCTGCTCCGCGGGTAGTGGACGTTGGCCACCAGCACCGGGGTCATGCCCGCCCGGCTCGCCCCCCACAGCTCCCGGCTCCCGCCGTCGCCGACGTACCAGCAGTCGCGGGGCCGCATCCCGAGCCGTTCGCAGGCGGTGGCGTACATGTGGTGGTCGGGCTTGCGTCGACGCTCCTGCCAGGAGAAGACCGTGGCGTCGACCAGCGCTCGCAGCGGGTGCTCGGGCCACAGCTCGACCAGCTCGCTGCTGCAGTCCGACACCAGGCCGCGGGCGATCCCGGCGTCGCGGAGAGCGGTGAGGACCGCGGACGCCGCCGGGTGCGGCGCCGAGGCCGCCACGGCTCCCTCCAGGTGCACCGCCAGGGCCTGGCTGACCCGGTCCGGCCCGGGTCGCGCCCCGTGCGCGTGGGCCAGGGCCTCCAGCGTCGTCCGGCTGTCACCGAGGACGCCCAGCACCCGGTCGCGGAACCGGCGGGACAGCGCCTGCACGAAGGCCTCGGTGTCCAGGCCGAGGTGGGCGCTGGTCTGGTCGTGCCGGTGGGCCGCGGCCTCGACCCCGGGGTCGGACAGCGTCCCGTAGAAGTCGAAGACGACCGCGCGGGGGAGCCCGGTCACCGGGGCACCGACAGCACCTCGGCCAGGTTGAAGCGGACCGGCTCGTCGAGCTGCTCGTAGGTGCAGGACCGTGGGTCGCGGTCGGGTCGCCAGCGGTTGAACTGGGCGGTGTGGCGGAAGCGCACCCCCTCCATGTGCTCGTAGCGGACCTCGACGACCAGCTCGGGGCGCAGCGGGACGAACGAGAGGTCCTTGCCGTTGTTCCACCGGCTGTACTCGGAGTTGCGGGGGGTCCGGGCACCCTCCTCCTGCTTGGCCCAGGCCCAGGGGTGCTCGTCGAAGGTGGTGACCAGGGGCTGCAGCTCGGTCAGCAGCTCGCGCCGCCGCGCGGCGGGGAACGCCCCGATCACCCCCACCGAGACCAGGTCGCCGCCGTCGTCGTAGAGCCCCAGCAGCAGGGAGCCGATGCTGTCCGGGCCGCTCTTGTGCACCCGGTAGCCCGCGACGACGCAGTCGGCGGTGCGCTCGTGCTTGATCTTGAACATCACCCGCTTGTCCTGCAGGTAGCCCAGGGCCCGGGGCTTGGCCACCACCCCGTCCAGGCCCGCCCCCTCGAACTGGTGGAACCAGCTCTGGGCGAGCGCGGGGTCCCGGGTCACCGCGGTCAGGTGGATCGGCGGGGCGGCGTCGGCCAGCGCCTCCTCCAGCCGGGCCCGGCGCTCGCTGAACGGCCGCCCGGTGAGGTCCTCGTCGCCCAGGGCGAGCAGGTCGAAGGCGACGAAGGACGCCGGGGTCTTCTCCGACAGCATGGCGACCCGGCTGGCGGCCGGGTGGATCCGCTGCTGCAGACCCTCGAAGTCGAGCCGGTCGCCGCCCGCGCCGACCAGGATGATCTCGCCGTCGATCACCGCCCGCTCCGGGAAGCCGGCCTTGACCGCGGCCACGACCTCGGGGAAGTAGCGGGTCATGGGCTTCTCGTTCCGACTGCCGATCTCCACCTCGTCGCCGTCGCGGAAGATCACCGAGCGGAACCCGTCCCACTTGGGCTCGTAGCTGAAGTCGCCCTCGGGGATGGTCTTGACCGACTTGGCCAGCATCGGCGAGACGGGTGGCATGACGGGCAGCTCCATCCCCCCAGTGTGACCGACGCCACCGACAGTTCTCCGACGTCCGGGCCGTTCCGGCAGGCAAGGGCTGCCTCAGTTGAAGGGGTTGTCGAATAAGAGCACACTAAGGTTGTGGAAACTTCGCGGGGAAGGCTGTCGTCGGTTCCGACCGCGTCCCCCGGGGACGTCGAGTCGTCCACCCGGCACAAGGTGGCGAGCTCCATCCTCGAGCTCGGGCCCTGCACGGCCGCCGAGCTCGCCCGTCATCTCGGGGTGACCCCGGCCGCCATCCGCCGGCACCTCGACCTGCTGATCGCCAACGGCCACGTCGAGGCCCGGGAGGCTCGGGTGCAGGGCACCCGGGGCCGCGGGCGTCCGGCGAAGGCGTTCGTCATGACCGACGCCGGTCGCTCGGTCTTCTACACCGCATACGACGCCTTGGCCGTCGACGCACTCCGCTTCCTCGCCGAGGGCGGGGGGGAGCAGGCCATCACCGCGTTCGCGCAGGCCCGGGCCGCCCAGCTCGAGGACCGCTACCGCGAGGTCGTGCACCTCGAGGGCGTGGCGGGTTCGGCGAGCCCGGCGCAGGCCCTGGCCGCCGCCCTGACCGAGGACGGCTACGTCGCCTCAGCCGTCCCCACCCCGATGGGCGAGCAGCTGTGCCAGCACCACTGCCCGGTCGGTCGCGTCGCCGTGGCCTTCCCCCAGCTCTGCGAGGCGGAGACCGAGCTCTTCTCCCGCGTCCTCGGGGTGCATGTGCAGCGGCTGGCTACCATCGCCCAGGGGCACGGGGTCTGCACGACCCACATCCCCACCCGGAAGGCCGGCCCCGCCGCGACCGACCGCAGCACCCCCCAGACTCCCGACGAGACGTACGCGTCCGCCGGTACCCCCCGGAACGGGGCCTTCGCCGCCGCTCCGACGCGCAGCACCGACCCTCAGGAAGGGCCCTGATATGACCGAGATCATCGAGAAGACGACCGCCCCCGCCGGTCCCGTCGGCACCGGACACACCCAGGACGAGCACCTGGACGCGCTCGGCCGCTACCGCTTCGGCTGGTCGGACTCCGACGTCGCCGGCGCGACCGCCAAGCGCGGTCTGACCCCGGACGTCGTGGCCAACATCTCCCAGCTCAAGAGCGAGCCCCAGTGGATGCTCGACCTGCGGATGAAGGGCCTCAAGCTCTTCGAGCGCAAGCCGATGCCGGCCTGGGGCGCCGAGCTCGACGGGATCGACTTCGACAACATCAAGTACTTCGTGCGGTCGACCGAGAAGCAGGCCACCACCTGGGACGACCTTCCCGCCGACATCAAGAACACCTACGACCGGCTCGGCATCCCCGAGGCCGAGAAGGCCCGGCTGGTGTCCGGGGTCGCGGCCCAGTACGAGTCCGAGGTCGTCTACCACAAGATCAACGAGGAGCTGGAGAAGCAGGGCGTCATCTTCCTCGACACCGACACCGCGCTGAAGGAGCACCCTGAGCTGTTCCGGGAGTACTTCGGCACCGTCATCCCGGTCGGGGACAACAAGTTCTCCGCCCTGAACTCGGCGGTCTGGTCGGGCGGCTCGTTCATCTACGTCCCCAAGGGCGTGCACGTCGAGATCCCGCTGCAGGCCTACTTCCGGATCAACACCGAGAACATGGGCCAGTTCGAGCGGACCCTGATCATCGTGGACGAGGACGCCTACGTGCACTACGTCGAGGGCTGCACCGCCCCGATCTACTCCTCGGACTCGCTGCACTCCGCCGTGGTCGAGATCGTGGTCAAGAAGGGTGCACGCTGCCGCTACACGACCATCCAGAACTGGTCGAACAACGTCTACAACCTGGTGACCAAGCGGGCGACCTGCGAGGCCGGCGCCACGATGGAGTGGATCGACGGCAACATCGGCTCCAAGGTCACGATGAAGTACCCGGCCGTCTACCTGATGGGGGAGTACGCCCGGGGCGAGACCCTGTCCATCGCCTTCGCCGGCGAGGGTCAGCACCAGGATGCGGGCTCCAAGATGGTCCACTGCGCGCCGCACACCTCGAGCTCGATCATCTCCAAGTCCGTCGCCCGTGGCGGCGGCCGGACCTCCTACCGCGGTCTGGTCCAGGTCCAGGAGGGTGCCCACCACTCGGCCAGCACGGTCAAGTGCGACGCCCTGCTGGTGGACACGATCTCCCGCTCCGACACCTACCCCTACGTCGACGTCCGCGAGGACGACGTGTCGATGGGCCACGAGGCCACGGTCTCCAAGGTCAGCGACGACCAGCTCTTCTATCTGATGAGCCGGGGGATGGGCGAGGACGAGGCGATGGCCATGATCGTGCGCGGGTTCGTCGAGCCCATCGCCCGGGAGCTGCCGATGGAGTACGCCCTCGAGCTCAACCGCCTGATCGAGCTGCAGATGGAGGGTGCGGTCGGCTGACCCTGCCGTCGACCCGGTTGGGGTCCCCGAGGGGCCGCCGTCCGGGGCTGCAGCACCGCTCGCCGTCCCACCCCAGCAAGGAAGAGAAACAGTGTCAGTCGATACCCGTACGCCGGTCGCCAACGCCGGGCTGCCCGGCGACGTGCCGAACGTCGCCGAGGCGGTGGAGACCACCATCGCGTCCCACCTGCACCCCGTGGCCTCCTACGACCTCGCCGACCACCCCCGGCCGAAGGGCCTGGAGGAGGTCTGGCGGTTCACCCCGCTCAAGCGGCTCCGCGGGCTGCTGGACGCCGAGGGCGTGACCAGCGGCGAGCTGGACCTCGACGTCCAGGCTCCGGCCACGGTCACCACGTCGCGGATCAGCACCGCCGACGTCCGCGCCTTGGGCGGCCCGGCGCCGGTCGACCGGATCGCGGCGCTCGCCGTGGCCAACGCCCCGTACGCGACCCTGGTCGACATCCCGGCCGAGGCCGAGCTGGACGGCCCGGTGGTCATCACCGTCAACGGGCGTGGCCTGGAGTCGCCGGTGTTCGGTCACCTCGTCGTCCGGGTCGGCGCGTTCGCGCAGGCCACGGTGGTGCTCGAACACCTCGGCTCGACCACCTACGCCAGCTCGGTCTCGGTCCTGGTCGGGGACGGCGCCACCGTCACCTTCGCCGGGCTGCAGCTGTGGGCCGACGACGCCGTGCACGCCGGTCAGGTCGCGCTGAAGGTCGGCCGCGACGCCCACGTCCGGTCGCTCTCGGCCACCCTCGGCGGCGACCTCGTACGTCTGGTCGAGACCGCCGAGTACGCCGGCCCCGGCGGCACCGTCGAGCAGCTCGGCGTCTACTTCGCCGACGCCGGCCAGCACCTGGAGAACCGGCTGTTCGTGGACCACAACGCCCCGCACACCACCAGCAACGTCGACTACCGCGGCGCGCTGCAGGGCCAGGGCGCCCACTCGGTGTGGGTCGGCGACGTGCTGATCCGCAAGATCGCCGAGGGCATCACCACCTACGAGTCCAACCGCAACCTGGTCCTCACCGACGGCTGCCGTGCCGACTCGGTCCCCAACCTGGAGATCGAGACGGGCGAGATCGAGGGGGCCGGGCACGCGTCGACGACCGGTCGCTTCGACGACGAGCAGCTGTTCTACCTGCGCAGCCGCGGCATCGACGAGTCCGAGGCCCGGCGCCTGGTCGTGCACGGCTTCTTCGCCGACATCATCCGCCGGATCGGCGTGCCCTCCATCGAGCAGCGGCTGCTCGCCGCGGTCGAGGCCGAGCTCGCCGTGACCGTGGGCCTGCCCTCCTCCGACGACGCCGGAGACCCGGCATGAGCGGCACCTTCGTCCGCGCCTGCGCGGTGGCCGAGGTGGCCCCCGAGTCCGCCCTCGCGGTGGAGGTCGAGGACGTCGAGCTCGCCATCGTGCAGAGCAACGGCACCTTCTACGCCATCGCCGACGAGTGCTCGCACGGCGCCGTCCCACTGTCCGAGGGTGACGTGGAGAACGCGGCCCTCGAGTGCTACCTGCACGGGTCCCGCTTCGACCTCAGCACCGGCTGCCCCCTCGGCCTGCCCGCCACCGAGCCCGTCCCGGTCTACGCCTGCCGGGTCTCCGGCGAGGACGTGCTGGTCGACGTCTCCGCCCCTCTCGTCATCTCGTCCTCGAACGCACAGGAGTCCTGAACACCCATGTCCACACTCGAAATCCGCGACCTGCACGTCTCCGTCAACACCGAGTCGGGCCCGAAGGAGATCCTCAAGGGGGTCGACCTGACGATCCGCAGCGGTGAGGTCCACGCGATCATGGGTCCCAACGGCTCCGGCAAGTCGACCCTGGCCTACTCCATCGCGGGCCACCCCAAGTACGCCGTCACCTCCGGCACGGTCACCCTCGACGGGCAGGACATCTTGTCGCTGTCGGTCGACGAGCGGGCGCGGGCCGGTCTGTTCCTGGCCATGCAGTACCCGGTCGAGGTCCCCGGTGTCTCGGTGGCCAACTTCCTCCGCACCGCCAAGACCGCGGTGGACGGCGAGGCGCCGAAGCTGCGCACCTGGGTCAAGGAGGTCAACGCCGCCATGGACCGGGTCCAGATGGACCCGGAGTTCGCCAACCGCAGCGTCAACGAGGGCTTCTCGGGCGGGGAGAAGAAGCGCCACGAGATCGTCCAGCTCGAGCTGCTGAACCCGCACTTCGCGATCCTCGACGAGACCGACTCCGGGCTCGACATCGACGCGCTCCGGATCGTCTCCGAGGGGGTCAACCGCTTCTCGGCCCAGGGTGACCGCGGCGTGCTGCTGATCACCCACTACACGCGGATCCTGCGCTACATCAAGCCGGACTTCGTGCACGTCTTCGTGGCCGGCCGCGTCGCCGAGCAGGGCGGCCAGGAGCTGGCCGAGCGGCTCGAGGCCGAGGGCTACGACCGCTACGTCCGTGCGGCCGCCGGCGCGGCGGCGGAGTAAGGACCTGACCATGTCTTCCGACACCCGGGTCGACGCGGCGGGGGCCCCGGCCTCCGCCGCCGAGTACCCGTCGACCATCGCCGTCGCCGACGTCGAGGACCTCGGCGACGCCGAGGACG
>JAOPXW010000063.1 GCA_025964935.1 Friedmanniella sp.
CAGCACGTAGGCGAACTCGGTGCCGATCGCGCCGGAGCCCGCGATGATGATCGACCCGGGCAGCTCCTCGGTGAGGATCTGCTCCTCGGACGTCACGACGCGGTCGGTGACCTCGGTCCCCGGCAGCAGCCGCGTCACCGCCCCGACCGCGAGGATCAGGTTGTCGAAGCTGACCTGGCTGGTGCCGCCCTCGGTCAGCTCGACGCTCAGGTTGTGGTCGTCGGTGAACGTCGCCCAACCGCTGATCTCGGTGACCTTGTTCTTCTTCATCAGGAAGTGGACGCCCTTGGCCATCCGGTCCGCCACCGAGCGGCTGCGGGTGAAGGCCGCCCCGAAGTCGAAGCTGACGTCGCCGCTGATGCCGAAGGTCTTCGCCTCGTGGTTGAAGATGTGGGCGATCTCGGCGTTGCGCAGCAACGACTTCGTCGGGATGCACCCGACGTTGTTGCAGACGCCGCCCCAGTACTTCAGCTCGATGATGGCGGTCTTCAGGCCCAGCTGGGCGGCGCGGACGGCGGCGACGTAGCCGCCCGGACCCGCACCGAGCACGACGACGTCATAGTGATCGGTCATGCCTCAACTGTAGGGGCGGTGCTCCCGGCGCGACCACTCGGCCGGACGGGCGCCGCCACACCCCTGCCGACCGGCGACACGCCGAGAGTTCCGGGATAATCTCACATGTGAGTTATCGTCTACGCCGTGACTGAGACCTACGCCGACCGGATCGGCGGGCTGATCCGAGACGCCCGCAAGCACCGCGGGCTGACCCAGACCCAGCTCGCCGACGTCCTGGGCACCAGCCAGAGCGCCGTGCACCGGATCGAGGCGGGCAACCAGAACCTCAGCCTCGAGATGGTGAACCGGATCGCCGAGGCGCTCGACTCCCCGATCATCTCCGCCGGGGCCCACGGGCCCCTGCACCTGCGCGTCCAGGGCGGGGCCAAGCTGCAGGGCTCGATCGAGGTGCGCTCCTCCAAGAACGCCGCCGTCGCCCTGCTCTGCGCCAGCCTGCTCAACCGGGGCCGGACCGTCATCCGCGGCATCGCCCGGATCGAGGAGGTCAACCGGATCCTCGAGGTGCTGACCAGTATCGGGGTCCGGGCGGTGTGGTCGACCGACGGCGCCGACCTGGAGCTGATCCGCCCCGACGAGCTCGACCTGGAGTCGATGGACCTCGAGGCCGCCCGGCGCACCCGCTCGGTAATCATGTTCCTCGGCCCGCTGCTGCACTCCTACTCCGACTTCAACCTCCCGTACGCCGGCGGCTGCGACCTGGGCGCCCGGACCATCGAGCCCCACCTGCAGGTGCTGCGCCGCTTCGGCCTGGACGTCGTGCCCACCGACGGGTTCTACCACTGCACCGTCGACGAGTCCGTGGAGCCGCAGCGGCCCATCACGCTGACCGAGCGCGGCGACACCGTCACCGAGAACGCCCTGCTGGCGGCGGCCCTGTCCCCCGGGGTCACCGTGCTCCGCAACGCGAGCCCCAACTACATGGTCCAGGACCTCTGCGTCTTCCTCACCCACCTCGGGGTCGAGATCGACGGCATCGGGACCACCACGCTGCACGTGCACGGGGTCGAGAGCATCAACACCGACGTGGAGTTCGCGCCGTCGGAGGACCCGATCGAGGCCATGAGCCTGCTGACCGCGGCCATCGTCACCCAGTCCGAGATCACCATCCAGCGGGCGCCGATCGAGTTCCTCGAGATCGAGCTGGCCATCCTGGAGGAGATGGGCCTTAACTTCGAGATGTCGGAGGAGTACGTCGCCGCCAACGGCCACACCCGGCTGGTCGACCTGACCGTCCACCCCTCGCACCTCAAGTCCCCGATCGACAAGATCCACCCGATGCCGTTCCCGGGCCTCAACATCGACAACCTGCCCTTCTTCGCCGTGATCGCGGCCACCGCCGAGGGCAAGACGGTCATCCACGACTGGGTCTACGAGAACCGGGCCATCTACCTGACCGAGCTGAACCGCCTCGGCGCCCGGGTCCAGCTCCTCGACCCGCACAGGGTGATCGTCGAGGGCCCGACCCGCTGGCGCGGGACCCAGGTCGTCTGTCCGCCCGCGCTCCGGCCGGCCGTCTGCATCCTGCTGGGCATGCTGGCCGCCCGCGGCGAGTCCGTCCTGCGCGACGTGTACGTCATCAACCGCGGCTACGAGGACCTCGCCAACCGGCTGAACGCCCTCGGCGCCAACATCGAGGTCTTCCGCGACTGAGCCCTGTGGGGCTCGCTCCGCTCGCCCGCGGAGCGTGGGTCGGGTCGGTCAGTCGAGGCGGGTGGCGGTGAACGTGCGGGTGGGGGCCACCAGCTCGTCCTGGGCCGCCACCAGCTGCAGCTCCCGCTGACCGCCGGCTGCGGTCGCGGCCAGCACCCCGTAGACGGCGGAGGCGGTGGCCGCCAAGGAGGCGGGCACGTCGCGCGTCCGCAGGTAGTGGGCCAGGAACAGCGCGGCCGTCAGGTCACCGGCCCCGTTGAAGGTCCGGTCGAACCGCGGGGTGGTGACCGACCAGGCGCCCTGCCCCGAGACCGCCGCCAGGTCGATCGTGCCGGGCTCGGTGCCTTCGTGCAGCACGCTGGTGGTCAGCACCACCTCGGGGCCGAGGTCCCGGGCGGAGCGGGCGGCGGCGAGGACCTCGGCGAGGGAGCGCGTACGGGTCCCGGTCAGGTATTCCAGCTCGAACTGGTTCGGCGTGATGATGTGGGCCCGCGGGACCATCTGGTCGCGGAGGAACGGCGGGATCTCCGGCCGGACGAAGAAGCCCCGGTCCACGTCGCCCATCACCGGGTCGCAACAGTAGATCGCGTCGGGGTTCTGCGCCTGCACCCGGGTGACGGCGTCGAGCACGACCGCGCCCACGTCCTCGGCGCCCTGATAGCCCGAGAGGACGGCGTCGCAGCCGGCCAGCACCCCGCGCTGCTCGATACCCGTCACCACCTCGGCCACGTCGTGGGCGCTGAGCAGGGGGCCGCGCCACGAGCCGTACCCGGTGTGGTTGGAGAAGTGCACCGTCAGCACCGGCCACACCTCCACGCCCATCCGCATCAGCGGGAACGTGGCGGCGCTGTTGCCGACGTGGCCGTAGGCGACCGAGGACTGCACGGAGAGGATGGTCGTCACGGGCCGCATTCTCCCATCGCGCAGAGGTCCCCCCGGACGCCACCGCCCGGGGTCCGGGGCCTCGGGCGGACTCCCCCGCGGACGCCCGGGGCTTGCCCGCGGACCTTAGAGTGTCTCCATGTCTACCGGCGTCGAGGGCGGTTCGATGCGGCCTGAGCCCACGCCCGACCCGGTGACCCGCCACCCCCGCCCGGACGGCGCGCACCCGCACCCGCACCCGCACGACCATCACGTGCTCGTGGAGCCCGCCGAGGATCGATGGCGCTGGCGGCGCCGGATCCGGCAGAACCCGCACCAGCTGCGCGTCTACCGCGTCGCGGTGGCCATCGCCGGGCTGTTCTTCGTCGCGCTGGGCTTCGTCAGCGGACCGCTGCCGGGGCCGGGTGGCATCCCCCTGGTGCTGCTCGGCCTGGCCGTCTGGGCCAGCGAGTTCGAGTGGGCCAACCGTCTGATGCACTGGTTCAAGGCCCAGCTCGCCCGGTTCCGGTCCTGGTCGCGGCCGCGCCAGGTGCTGGCCTGGCTCGTCTTCTTCGCGGTCTGCGGCCTGTGCGGCTACGGCTACCTGCTGACCATCGGGCCGCCGTCCTGGCTCCCCGCGTCGGTGGACGACGTGTTGGCCCGACTGCCCGGCGTCTGAGCCCCCACCCGCGGCCGGTCGCGTCCCCCGGTGCCGGTCCGGCCCCATACTGGCCCCATGCAGGCGGCCGACTTCGGGTTCTTCGACTCCCCCTTCCTCGCGTTCGCGCACCGCGGCGGGGCGCAGTACGGCCCGAACCTGCACCGGGAGAACAGCCGGCACGCCTTCCAGACCGCGGTCGACCTGGGCTACCGCTACCTCGAGACCGACGTGCACGCGACGGCCGACGGCGTCCTGCTCGCCTTCCACGACGACCGGCTCGACCGGGTCACCGACCGCACCGGGCGGATCGCGGACCTGCCGTACGCCGCCGTCGCCGAGGCCCGGATCCACGGGGTGGACCCGATCCCGACCCTGGCCGAGCTGTTCGAGGCGTTCCCGGCCGCCCGGTTCAACATCGACGCCAAGGCGGCCGGCGCGGTGGACCTGCTGGCCGACACGATCGCCGAGCACGGCGCCCAGGACCGGGTCTGCGTGAGCTCCTTCGGGGTGGCCCGGCTGCACCGGCTGCGACGTCGACTCGGGCGCACGGTGCCCTCCTCGGCCAGCGCTGTCGGGGTGGCGGTGAACCGCTTCGCCCCCTGGCTCACCTGGGCCCTGAACACCCCCGCCGTGGCGCTGCAGCTGCCGGTCGAGCAGGTGCTGCTCGGCCGGATGACCCGACTCGTGACCGCGGATCTCGTGGCCACGGTGCACCGGCGGGGCAAGCAGGTGCACGTCTGGACCATCGACGAGGCCGACGAGATCGAGCGACTCCTCGACCTCGGGGTGGACGGGATCTTCACCGACCGGGTCGACACGTTGAAGGCGGTTCTGCTGTCTCGCGGGCTATGGACCTGACAGACTGCGTCCGTGTCTGAGACCGCTCCCGGTCCCGGGCGGTCCGACCAGCGAGCGAGGCCCCGATGAGCGCGTCCGAGCTCTCCACCCCCGTGGTGCAGAGTGCCCCCCCGCGGCGGCGGGCCGTCGTCGCCTGGGCGTTCTACGACTGGGGCTCCTCGTCGTTCAACACCGTGATCATCTCCTTCGTCTTCAGCGTCTACATCGTCAAGGGCGTGGTCGGGGACGCCCGCCCCGGCGGGTTCAGCGCCAACACCTGGCTCGGTCTGTCGGGGGCCGTCGCCGGGCTGTTCATCGCCCTGCTCGCCCCGGTCACCGGGCAGCGCGCCGACGCGGGCGGTCACCGTCGCCGCAGCCTGGCCATCTGGTCGGCGCTGGTCATCGCCAGCATGCTCGGCCTGTTCACGGTCAAGAGCGACCCGCAGTACCTCTGGATCGCGCTCGTGCTGCTGTCGGCCGGGGCCATCTTCGCCGAGTTCGCCGGGGTCTCCTACAACGCGATGCTGCACCAGGTGTCGACGCCGGCCACCATCGGCCGGGTGTCGGGCTTCGGCTGGTCGATGGGCTACTTCGGGGGCATCTTCCTGCTGCTGCTCTGCAACTTCGGGCTGATCGTGCCCGGTCACTTCCTGCCGGTCTCGTCGGCGGAGGGGCTGAACTTCCGGGTCATCGCCGTCCTGTCGGCCGTCTGGTTCGCCATCTTCGCTCTGCCGGTGCTTTTCGCCGTCCCCGAGACGCCCGCGGGTCCGCGGCAGCGGCGGCGGGGGGTGAAGGACTCCTACGTCCTGCTGAAGAACGACATCATCGCCCTCTACCGCAGCGACCGGAACGCGGTCTACTTCCTGCTCGCCTCCGCCCTCTACCGCGACGGGCTGGCCGCCATCTTCAGCTACGGCGCCATCCTCGCGGTCACCGTCTACGGTCTGGGCTCGGCCGTCGGCTTCGGGATCGCGGCCAACGTCGTCGCGGCCATCGGGGCCCTGACCCTGGGACGGGCCGAGGACCGGATCGGGCCCAAGCGCGTCATCATGATCGCCCTGACCGGGATCACGGTCACCGCCGTCATCCTGCTCTTCGTGCACGGGCCGACGATGTTCTGGATCTTCGGCCTGCTGCTGGCCGCGTGGGTCGGGCCGGCCCAGTCCAGCTCACGCTCCTTCCTGGCCCGGATCGCCCCGGTCGGTCGCGAGGGGGAGATGTTCGGCCTGTACGCCACCACCGGTCGGGCCGCCTCGCTCTTCGCCCCGGCGCTGTTCGCGCTGTTCTCGGGACTGTTCTCAGATCGCATGGGTATCGTAGGAATCGCCCTGGTGCTGGGGGCCGGTGCGCTGGCCATGACCCGCGTGACCTCGCCCCCGCTCCCCCAGGCTGTCACCATCAAGTAGGACGTGTCGCGGGCGCCCGGAACATATCCGGGGGCCCGGGAGTTGAGACAACCGGGGGAACGGAAGATCCACATCGCAACACGGGAGGTTGGTTGTCATGGCTGATCGTTCATTGAGAGGGACCGGCCTCGGGGCCAAGAGCTTCGAGGACGAGGCGGGCGTCGAGTTCGCCGCTCGTCAGGAGGTTGGTTACGACTGCCCCCGGGAGCACCACTTCGAGCTGGTCTTCTCGGCCGAGGCCGACATTCCCACCCTGTGGGAGTGCCCACGGTGCGGGGCCGAGTCGCTGCGCTCCGACGGGCAGCGGCCCGAGGCCAAGGAAGAGAAGCCGGTGCGGACGCACTGGGACATGCTGCGGGAGCGGCGCTCGATCGCCGAGCTCGAGGACCTGCTGGCGGAGCGACTCACGCTGCTCCGCTCGGGGGAGCTCGGGGGTGCGGCCCTCTACCGGGGCTCGCCCAGCCGTCCGAAGAAGACCGCTTAGTCCTCAGGACCGTACGGGTCGTCCAAGACCTGCTGCCACCCCGGCCGCAGGTGCTGGGCGGCCCGTTCTGCGTTCCTGGCCCTCCGTTCCCGGCCCTCCGTTCCCGGCCCTGCGTTCCCGGCCTGCCTCGCCCTCGGTGGGAGGGTCAGCGACCGTCGTCGATCTGGCCCGTGATGATGGTCGGGCCCTCGGGACGCCGACCGGCACCCGGAGCCTCGGGCACCGTCTCGCCCTCGATCACCATGCCGCCGGGGCCGCGCTGGGCTCCCGTCCCCATCCGGTGGATGCGCCGGGCCACGAAGAAGCCCAGGATCCGCCGCGCCAGCGGGCGGGTCAGGGGCAGCAGGAAGAAGAAGCCGATCAGGTCGGTGAGGAACCCCGGCAGCATCAGCAGCACCCCGCCGACCAGCACCAGGGCGGCGTCGGCCAGCTCGCCGCTGGGCACCCGGGAGGTGCGGAGGGCCTCGGTCACGGCGGCCCAGGTGCGGCTGCCCTCGCGGCGGATCAGCCACCCGCCGAGCAGGGCCTCGGCCACCAGCAGGGCCACCGTGGGCAGCACCCCGATCGAGCGGCCCACCTCCACGATCAGCCAGATCTCGAAGGACGGCACCACAACCAGCAGCACCAGCAGGATGGCGAGTGGCCAGCCGCGTCGGAGGATCATCCCGACACCGCGGGTCGACGGCCGGGGACGTGCCGACTGAGCTGCTGGGCGCGGTACTTCACACCCCACCAGGTGGTCCGGAGCAGGGCCTCGACCACGATCCGCTGGCTCATCTTGGAGGTGCCGAACTCACGCTCCACGAAGGTGATGGGCACCTCCTTGACCCGGTAGCCGGCCTTCAGGGCCCGCCAGGTGAGGTCGACCTGGAAGCAGTAGCCGGCCGAGGCGACGTCATCCAGCCCCAGACCGCGGAGGGTGTCGGCCCGGAACGCGTTGAACCCGCCCGTGGCGTCCTTGACCGGCACGCCGAGCATCAGCTGGGTCCACAGGTTGCCGCCGCGCGAGAGCACCTCGCGCGACTTGGGCCAGTTGACCACCGTGCCGCCGGGCACCCAGCGCGAGCCCTTGACCATGTCGGCGTCGGCCAGCGCGCTCAGCACCGCCGGCAGCTGCTCGGGCTGGTGGGAGCCGTCGGCGTCCAGCTCGACGAGGATGTCGAACCCCTGGTCCAGACCCCACCGGAAGCCGGCCAGGTAAGCCGCCCCGAGCCCCTCCTTGCCGGCCCGGTGCAGGACGTGGACGTGGTCGTCGGCCGCGGCCAGCTCGTCGGCCAGCCGACCGGTGCCGTCCGGGGAGTTGTCGTCGGCCACCAGCACGTGGACGTCCTCCACCGCGGCTCGGACCCGTCCCACGATGGCGGCGATGTTCTCGGCCTCGTTGTAGGTCGGGACGATGACCAGGACGCGGCCCTCGGGTCGGGCGGCGTCGGGCATGATCGGCTCAGTCAACTCGCTGTCTCTCTCGGTCGTCGGCACCGGCGACCGGGTCGCGGAGAGACCCCGCCGGTGCAGCTTGCCTGTCATCTTCTCCCACCGTCGACGCACCGCTCGGATGGCCCGGCTCCGGTGCCCGCCGTGTCGGGCGCGTACGGCCGACGGCGAGACCGGCCAGGCACGCCAGCAGCGCCACGGCGGCCAGTCCCCGGGCGATCCACGGCCCGGCGACGATGGCCGGGGTCAGCTCGCTGCGAAGCGGCATCGAGACGACCGTGCTGGCCGCGGTGAACTGCGACGTCTTGTGCAGCACGCTCCCGTCCCGCCCGATGTAGCCCGACACGCTGTCGGTCGTGGCGACGGCGATCTCCCGGCGCGACTCCATGGCCCGGGCCCGGGTGATGGCGAACTGCTGCTCGATCTGGCCGGTGCCGCCGTACGTGGCGTTGTTGCTCTGCACGACCGAGATCTGGGCCCCGGCGGTCAGCGAGCGGTAGACCGTCTGGTCGTAGGCCAGCTCGAAGCAGATGACGTCGCCGACGCGGAGGTCCCGGCCACCCGCCTGCACGTCGAGCACACCGGGGGCGGTGCCCGGGATCGACTGGGCCCCGACCTCCTTGAGGATCGGCACCCAGGGCAGGAGCTGCGCTCGGAACGGGATCCACTCACCGAAGGGCACCAGGTTCTGCTTGTGGTACGCCGCGACCGGGCCCCGTTGCGGGTCCCACCACAGCGCCGTGGTCTGCCGCTCGTCGACCCCGGGGCCCTCGGTGACGGCCCCCACCAGGATGGGCCGGCCGGCGACGCCGGCCGCACTCTGCACCGTGGCGCGCGTCTGGGCGTCCAGCAGCGGATCGATGTCGGTGGAGTTCTCCGGCCACAGCACGAAGTCGGGGCGGGGCAGCTCGCCGGCGTCGACCTTCTGCATCAGCCGTACGGTCTCGGCCAGGTGGTTGTTGGTCACGGTCCGGGCCCGGCCCAGGGCCGCGATCCCCCGACCCGGGACGTTGCCCTGCACGATGCCCACGTTCACGCTGCCGGCCGCGCCGGCGGCCGGGTCGCTTTGCCAGTGCCGCAGCGCGGCGCCGCCCCCGAGCAGCAGCCCGAGCGCCAGCACGGCGGCCAGAGCCGA
>JAOPXW010000067.1 GCA_025964935.1 Friedmanniella sp.
GCCGCGTCGCCCCTCCCGGTCCTCCGGTGCGAGGATCGGCCTGCCGACCAACCGAGGAGCCGTCGTGTCCGACCCCGACCTGACCCCGCAGCCCGAGCTCGCCCCGCCGACCGAGCCGACCCCGGCGCCCGACCTGACGATCGTGTCGAGCCGGGTGTACCGCGGACCCAACCTGTGGCACTACGAGCCGGCCATCCAGCTGGTGGTGGACCTGGGGGTGCTGGAGGACTTCCCGACCAACCTGCTGCCCGGGTTCCCGGACGCCCTGCTGAGCGCGTTGCCCGGGCTGGCCAACCACAGCTGCAGCCGCGGCAAGCGCGGGGGCTTCGCGGAGCGGCTGCACGAGGGCACCTGGGTGGGTCACGTCGCCGAGCATGTCGCCCTGCAGCTGCAACAGGCGGTCGGCCACGACATGCGACGGGGCAAGACCCGCCAGGTCCCCGGCGTCCGGGGCCGCTACAACGTCATCTACGCCTACTACGACGAGTCGGTCGGGCTGGCCGCCGGGGAGCTCGCCGTCCGGCTGGTCAACCACCTCATCACCCCCGACCCCGACTTCGACTTCGACGCCGCCCTGGAGCGCTTCATCGTCCGCGGCGAGCGCACCGCCTTCGGCCCCTCGACCCAGGCCATCGTCGACGAGGCCGTGAGCCGGGACATCCCCTACCTCCGGCTGAACACCGCCTCGCTGGTCCAGCTGGGCCAGGGCGTGCACCAGCAGCGGATCCGGGCCACGATGACCTCGATCACCTCCTCGATCGCGGTGGACATCGCCAGCAACAAGGAGCTGACCCTCAACCTGCTGTCGGCGGCCGGGCTGCCGGTGCCCCGGTCCCAGTCGGTGCGCACCGCCGACGACGCCGTACGGCTGGCCGAGCGGATCGGCTACCCCGTGGTCCTCAAGCCCCTCGACGGCAACCACGGACGCGGGGTGATGCTCGACCTGCGTGACGCCGACGCCGTACGCCGGGCCTACGTGACCGCCGAGGAGGAGTCCCGCGGCGGGGCCGTCATCGTCGAGACCCACATCACCGGTCGCGACTACCGCTGCCTGGTCATCGGCGGCCGGATCGCCGCCATCGCCGAGCGGGTCCCGGCCCACGTCGTCGGGGACGGCCGGGCCACGGTCAACGAGCTGGTCGAGCGCACCAACGCCGACCCCCGCCGTGGGGTGGGCCACGAGAAGGTGCTGACCCGGATCAAGGTGGACCAGGCCGCGGTCGACCTGGTGGCCACCCAGGGCTTCGGCATGGCGGACGTGCCGCCCGAGGGGACCACCGTCCGGCTGACCCTGACCGGCAACATGTCGACCGGGGGCATCTCGATCGACCGCACCTTCGAGGCGCACCCGGAGAACATCGAGATCGCCGAGGAGGCCGCCCGGGTCGTGGGCCTGGACATCGCGGGCATCGACTTCATCGCCCCCGACATCACCCTGCCGGTGCGCGAGACCGGCGGGGCGATCTGCGAGGTGAACGCGGCCCCGGGCTTCCGGATGCACACCCACCCCACGGTCGGCGACCCCCAGTACGTGGCCAAGCCGGTGGTCGACATGCTCTTCCCGCCCGGCACGGCCAGCCGGATCCCGATCGTGGCCGTCACCGGGACGAACGGCAAGACCACCACCTCGCGGATGATCGCCCACATCTTCAAGGGCATCGGCAAGAAGGTCGGGATGACCTCGACCGACGGGGTCGTGGTCGACGAGCGGCTGATCATCCGGGCCGACGCATCCGGGCCCCGGTCGGCCCGGATGGTGCTGCAGAACCCCCGGGTCGACTTCGCCGTCTTCGAGGTCGCCCGCGGCGGCATCCTGCGCGAGGGTCTGGGCTACGAGCGCAACGACGTGGGCGTGGTCCTCAACGTCCAGCCCGACCACCTGGGGCTGCGAGGGATCGACACCGTCGAGCAGCTCGCGGAGGTGAAGGCGGTGGTGGTGGAGGCGGTGCCCCGCAACGGCTTCGCCGTGCTCAACGCCGACGACCCACTGGTGCGGGCGATGCGGCGCCGCTGCTCGGGCCGGGTCGTGTGGTTCACCCTGGCCGAGCCCGGCAGCGAGATCCGGGACTCCGTCGAGGACCACTGCCGCCGCGGCGGTCGGGCCGTGGTGCTGGAGCACAGCGACCTGGGCGACATGATCGTGGTCCGCGAGGGGCGGCGCTCCATGCAGCTGGCCTGGACCCACCTGCTGCCCTCGACCTTCGGCGGCCGGGCCATGATGAACGTCCAGAACGCGATGGCCGCGGCCGCCGCCGCCTTCGCCGCCGGGGCCTCCCTGCACGACATCCGGGCCGGGCTGCGGTCGTTCTCGACCAACTACTACCTGTCCCCCGGCCGCCTGAACGAGGTCGGCGTCGACGGCCGGACGGTGATCGTGGACTACTGCCACAACGCCCCCGGGATGCTGATGCTGGGCGACTTCGTGGACAAGACCGGCGACCAGATGGCGGCCAACCACGACCTGGGGCGGATCTCGCGGATCGGGGTGGTCTCCACCGCCGGGGACCGCCGCGACAACGACATGCGGGAGCTGGGCGAGATCGCCGCCCGGCACTTCGACGTGGTCATCGTCCGCGAGGACACCAATCTGCGCGGCCGGCCCCGCGGCGAGGTGGCGGACCTTGTCGCCGAGGGGGTGCGGACCGCGATGGCCCAGGGCAGCCGGTGCAAGCAGGTCGAGATCGTGCTGGACGAGATCGAGAGCACCCGGCACGCCCTGGCCCGTTCCAACCCGGGGGACCTGATCGTGATCTGCGTCGACCGGCACACCGAGGTGATGGCCGAGCTGGAGTCCTCCACCCACCAGGCGCAGCCCGGCGCCCGACGCAAGGCCGACGGCGACCTGCCCAACACGGTGCCCGACCCCGACTTCGCGCCCAGTCCGGCGCGCGAGGACACGGCCGAGCCGCCCCTGGTCTGAGGGCTCACCCGACCCGTCGTCGCCGGACCGGCCCTCGGCCGACTAGTTGGCCGGACCCGTCAGGCCCCGGCCCGCTGCACCTTGGCGCGCAGCTCGGCCGGGGTGTCCAGCGTCGCCCCCTGGCTGCGGAGCCAGTCGTCGACCGCACCCCGGTCCTGGTGGGTCATCACCGCGACGACGTCGCCGGGCCCGGCCTGGGTCACCAGGGACTGCAGCCCGGGCAGCTCGGTGGGGTGGCTGCGCGCCACGGTCATCCCGGCCCGGGACGCCCCCTCCCGGATCACCGCGTCGAGCTCGGCGGTCGTCCGCCCCCGCAGGTAGTCCGACTTGTGCACGATCTCGGCCACGTCGGTGTGCAGCCCGGCCAGCTCGCCCAGGCGGACGAAGACCTCGTCCCCCCGGTCACCGGCCGACCCGACGCCCAGCAGCAGCCGGGCCCCGGGCGGTGCGAGCCCCCGCATGATCTCCAGCAGGGCCTCCAGGCCCGCCTCGTTGTGGGCCAGGTCGATGACCACCGTCAGGGCGCCACCCGGGACGGGCAGGGTCCAGACGTTCATCCGGCCCGGGTTGTCGGCCCCGGGGTCGAAGGCGGTCAGCCCGTCGGCGACCTGGTCGGCCGTGAAGCCCAGGGCCAGGGCGGCGGAGGTGACCGCGAGGACGTTCTCGACGTTGACCCGGCTCAGCCCGGCCAGGGTCATCGGCACCCGGGCCACCTCCACCACGGGCAGCGGGTCCGCGCCGGCACCCAGCACGCAGACCCAGCCGTCCAGCACCGTGCTGACCCGGCCGCCCTCGTCCAGCACGGCCCGGGCCGACGGGGAGTCGGGGTCGCGGGTGAAGACCCACACCTGCGCCGTGGTGCCGTGCCGCATCGCGAAGGTCCGGGGGTCGTCGGCGTTCATCACGCACCAGCCGTCGGGCCGGGTGATCCGGGTGAT
>JAOPXW010000195.1 GCA_025964935.1 Friedmanniella sp.
GCCGCGGTGGCCGGCACCCTGGCCGGCCGCGGCTACACCGTCCTGACCTACACGGCCCGCGGCTTCGGGGCCTCGGGTGGCCGGATCCACCTGGACGACCCGGCGTACGAGGGCGCCGACGCCCAGCGGCTGATCGACTTCGCCGCCACCCGGTCCGAGGTGAGCCGGGTCGGTCAGGACCCGGTGATCGGGTTCGCGGGCGCCTCGTACGGGGGTGCGCTGGCGCTGATGGTCGCCGGGCTGGACCCGCGGGTCGACGCGGTCGCGCCCGCCTTCACCTGGAACAGCCTGCGCCAGTCGCTGTTCCCGCAGTACCTCACCACCTCGGACCCGGCCTCCCTGGCCGACGTCACCCCGGCCGGGGCCGACGGGGTCTACAAGCAGCGCTGGGCCTCCCTGCTGTTCGCCGGGGGGGCCGGTCGTGACCCGGGGGCTCCGACCCCGGACGCCGCCGACCCGACCAGCACCCCGGGCTCGACCACCGACGCGCTCTGCGGGCGGTTCGCCGCCGACCTGTGCCAGGGCTACCTGGCCGCGGCCCAGTCCGGGCGACCCGACGCCGACCTGCTCAGCCTGCTGGACCGCTCGGGACCGGCACCGCTGCTGTCGCGCGTCACCGCCCCCACGCTGCTGATCCAGGGGGAGGACGACACCCTGTTCGGCCTCGACCAGGCCGACGCCAACCTGCGCGGGCTGCCGGCCGGCACCCCGGCCAAGCTGGCCTGGGTCAGCGGCGGCCACGACGCGTCGATCTCGGTGGCCGACCTGGTGCCCCAGCTCACCGCCTGGTTCGGGCGCTACCTGCGCCGCGACGGGTCCCCGACCGACACCGCCTTCTCGCTCGTGCTGCCCGAGACGGTCCTGGTCGGCAACGGCGGCGACACCCCGCCCGACGTGGTGACGGTCCCCGCCTACCCGGTCACCGGCACCGGGCTGGGTCTCCGCTCGGTGCCGCTGACCGGGGAGGAGCAGACCGTCCTCTTCCCGCCCGGCGGCACCCCGACGGCCCTGACCAACCTGCCCGGCACCGGGGGAGCCCTGGCCGCGGCGGCGGGGGTGGCCGGCTACGCCCTCGGGGTGCTGCCCGGTCAGTCCGCCACCTTCACCAGCGCCGCGCTGACCGGCCCGCTCAACCTGACCGGCTCGGGCCGGGTCCGGGTCGAGGTCACCTCCAGCGCCAGCACGGCCCGGTTCTTCGTGTCGGTCTGGGACCTCGGACCCGACGACAACGGCCGCCCCAGCTCGGCGGTGCTGCCGCAGCTCAGCGTGGCCCCGGTCGCCCTGACCGGGCTCACCCCGGGCCGGCGCACGCCCGCCGAGATCGCTCTGCCCGCCGTCGCCCACCGGGTGCCCGTGGGTCACCGGCTGCAGGTGGTGCTGGCGAGCACCGACCAGGCCTACGCCAGCCCCACCCAGGCCGCCGTGTCGCAGGTGCGGCTCGCACCCGACGCCGCGCTGCAGCTGCCGGTGCTGGACGCCGCGCCCGTCCCCACCAGCCGGGTGCGGGTGCCGTGGGTGCTCCTTGGGGTGGTCGGGGCGCTGGCCCTGGCTGCGCTGGCCGGCCTGCTGATGGCGGGCCGCCGCCGCCGCGCGAGCCACGCCCGACCCGAGCTGGCCGGGGTCCCGCTCGTCGTGGCGGACCTGGTCAAGACGTACGGGGACGGGTTCAAGGCCGTCGACGGCGTCAGCTTCACCGCCGAGGCCGGGCAGGTCGTGGGTCTGCTCGGGCCGAACGGGGCCGGCAAGACCACGACCATGCGGATGCTGGTCGGGCTGATCCGCCCCGACGCCGGGGCCATCTACGTCGAGGGCCAGCCGGTGCATGCCGGGGCCGACGTCCTCGGTGCGGTGGGCGCCTTCATCGAGGGCCCGGGCTTCCTGCCGCACCTGACCGGGCGCCAGAACCTGGCCGCCTTCTGGGCCGCCACGGGTCGGCCGGAGGAGGAGGCCCACCTCGACGAGGCGCTGGCCATCGCCGGTCTGGGCACCGCCCTGGAGCGCAAGGTCCGCGGCTACAGCCAGGGCATGCGACAGCGTCTCGGGATCGCGCAGGCCATGCTCGGGCTGCCCGCCCTGCTGCTGCTGGACGAGCCGACCAACGGGCTCGACCCGCCTCAGATCCGGGCCATGCGGGCGGTGCTGGCCGCGTACGCCGCCGCGGGCCGGACGGTGGTGGTCTCCAGCCACCTGCTGTCCGAGGTCGAGCACACCTGCAGCCACGTGGTGGTCATGAACCGTGGCCGGGTCGTGCTCACCGGGGCCATGGCCGACCTCACCGCCAGCGACAACGTGACCCTCGTCGGGCTGAGCCCGGGCGAGGACCTGGCCGCGGCCGTCCGGTGCCTGGAGCAGGCGGACCTGCTGGCCGAGGTGGAGGACGCGGTGTTGCGGGTCACCGGCGCGGTGCCCCGGCCCGAGATCGTGGCCCGGCTGGTCCGGGCGGGCTTCGACGTCGAGTCGGTGGACGGACGCCGCCAGCTGGAGGAGGTCTTCATGAGCCTGGTCGGAGCCCCGGCGGGCGGCCCGGAGGTGAGCGATGACTGAGGAGCTGACCGCGACCGGTCGACCGGCGCCGCCGGCCGGCGCTGAGCAGCGGATCGACGGCTCCGAACGTCCGGGCCCCGGCGCCGAGCCCGCGAGCTCCGCGGCCGAGCACCTGGGCCCCGCCTCCGTACGCCGGGGCGCC
>JAOPXW010000205.1 GCA_025964935.1 Friedmanniella sp.
CACAGCCCGCCCTCGGAGCCCAGGCTCTTCTGCGGGGCGAAGTAGTAGACGTCGCTGGCGCCGATGTCCACCGCGACCCCACCGGCGGCGGAGGTGCCGTCCACCACGACCAGCGCGCCCTGGTCGACGCCCGGCACCCGCCGGACCGGGGCCAGCGCGCCGGTGGAGGTCTCGTTGTGGGCCCAGGCGTAGACGTCGGCGCCGGCGACCGCGGTCGGCACCGCGACCGAGCCGACCGGCGCGGTGACCACGCTCGGCTCCCCCAGGTGCGGGGCGGCGGCCGCGGCGGCGGCGAACTTGGCCGAGAACTCCCCGAAGCTGGCGTGCGCGCTGCGCTCCCGGATCAGGGAGAACACGGCCACGTCCCAGAAGAGGGTGGAGCCGCCGTTGCCGAGGACCACCTCGTAGCCCTCCGGGAGCGAGAACAGCTCGGCCAGCCCCGCGCGAACGTCCCCGACCAGGTTCTTGACCGGAGCCTGCCGGTGCGAGGTGCCCAGCAGGGCCGCGCCCTCGTGGGCCAGGGCCTGCACCGAGGCGGCCCGGATCTTGGCCGGCCCGCAGCCGAACCGCCCGTCGGCGGGCAGCAGCTCGGCCGGGATGCGCAAGGTCGTCACGGGGTGCGATTCTTCCACGGCACCCCCGGCTCCCCGGCCCCTCACCCGCCTGCTGGGAGACTGCAGGCGTGTCCGATGCCACCCACCCGCACCCCTCCCTCGCCGACGAGCGGATCGACTACCGCGCCGACCGGCTGCTGGAGTCGGAGGCGCCCGCCGACCCGTACGTGCTCTTCGACGCCTGGCTGACCGACGCCTTCGCGGCCAAGACCGCGGGCCTGCTGCCCGAGCCGACGGCGATGGTGCTGGCCACCACCGACGGCCGGCGCCCCAGCTCCCGCACCGTGCTGCTGAAGGCCGTCGAGCAGGGCGGGTTCGTGTTCTACACCAACTACGGCTCCCGGAAGGGGACCGAGCTGGCGGCCAACCCGTACGCGGCCCTGCACTTCGGCTGGTACCCCCAGCAGCGCCAGGTGCGGGTCGAGGGGCCGGTGAGCCGGGTCGACCGGGACGAGACGGAGCGCTACTTCGCGTCCCGCCCGCGCGGCTCGCAGCTGGGGGCGTGGGCCTCGGCCCAGTCCTCGGAGATCGCGTCCGCCGACGAGCTGGACGCGTCCTACCGGGCCGCCGAGGAGCGTTTCGCCGGGTCCGAGGTGCCCTGCCCCGAGGGTTGGGGCGGCTTCCGGCTGACCCCGGACCTGCTGGAGTTCTGGCAGGGCCGACCCAGCCGGCTGCACGACCGGCTGCGCTACACCCCGGTCCCCGGCGGCTGGGCGCGCACCCGGCTCGCCCCCTAGGCTGACCCGGATCGGCCCGGTCTGGGCGCTCAGGCGGTGGTGGTGCCCATCCGGACGTCGGGGGCGCCGAGCCGGGCCGCGTCGGCGGAGCGGTCGTCGGGCTGGTGCTGGGAGTCGCGCTCCGCGGCGACCCGGAGCAGGTAGTGCTCCACCTCGCGGTCGATGGTGGCCCGGTCCCAGCCCAGCACCGGCGCGACCAGGGCGGCGACCTCGGCCGCGGCGGCCTCGCCGCGGTCCCAGCACTCGATCGAGATCCGCGTCCGCCGGGCCAGGATGTCGTCCAGGTGCAGGGCCCCCTCGTGTGAGACGGCGTACACCGCCTCCACCTTGAGGTACTCCCCGGCCGAGTCGAGCGGCCGGGCCAGACCGGGGTCGGCCTCCAGCAGCGGGAAGATCTCCGCGACCAGGGAGCCGTACCGGTTCAGCAGGTGCTCCAGCTCGGCGACCCGCAGCCCGACCCGCTGGGCGAGCAGCTCGCGGCCGTTCCACAGGGCGTGGTAGCCGTCCGCGCCGAGCAGCGGCACGTTCTCGGTGCACGACGGCGGCACCACCCGGTTCAGGTTGTGCACCACGGAGTCGACGGCGTCCTTGGCCATGATGCGGTAGGTCGTGTACTTCCCGCCGGCGATCATCGTCAGCCCGGGCACCGGGGAGGCGACCGCGTGCTCGCGGGACAGCTGGGAGGTCGACTCCTCCTCGCCGGCCAGCAGCGGCCGCAGCCCGGCGTAGACCCCGACCACGTCCTCGCGGGTCAGCGGGTCGGCCAGCAGCCCGTTGGCGTGCGCGAGGATGTAGTCGATGTCGGCCTGGCTGGCCGCGGGGTGGGCGAGGTCCAGGTCCCAGTCGGTGTCGGTGGTCCCGATGATCCAGTGGCTGCCCCACGGTATGATGAAGAGCAGGCTCTTCTCGGTCTGGGTGATCAGCCCCGCCGAGGAGTTGATCCGGTTGCGGGGGACCACGATGTGCACGCCCTTGGAGGCGCGGACCCGGAACTGGCCGCGGCCGCCCACCATCTGCTGGATCTCGTCGATCCAGACACCGGCGGCGTTGATGGTCTCCTTGGCCCGGATCTCGAACTCCTGCCCCGACTCCAGGTCGCGGACCCGGACCCCGGCGACCCGGTCCTGCTCGCGCAGGAAGCCGATGACCCGGGTGCTGGTGGCGGTGAGCGCACCGAAGTGCGCCGCGGTCCGGGCGATCATCATGGTGTGCCGGGCGTCGTCGACCTGGCCCTCGTAGAACTTGATCGAGCCGGTCAGCGCCTCCCGGTTGGCCGAGGGGAACATCTCCAGGGTCTTCCGCCGGCCCTGGTGCCGGAGGTGGTGGGGGACCCCGCGACCCGCGCCCATCACGTCGTAGACCCCGATCCCCAGACCCGCGTACGCCCGGTCGAGGACCGGCCTGCGGAGCGGGTAGAGGAAGGGCACCGGCTTGGCCAGGTGCGGGCAGAGGGTGGTCAGGGCCAGCCGACGCTCCTTCAGCGCCTCGAACACGAGGTGGAAGTTGAGCTGCTCCAGGTAGCGCAGCCCGCCGTGGAACAGCTTGCTGGAGCGACTGGAGGTGCCGGCGGCGAAGTCCCGGGCCTCGACCAGACCGACCTTGAGGCCCCGGGTGACCGCGTCCAGGGCGCACCCGGCACCGGTCACCCCCGCTCCGATGACCAGGACGTCGAGCTCCTCCGACGCCAGCCGCCGGAGCGCCTCGGCACGGTAGGACGGGTCGAGCGGGGAGCTGAGTGCGGTCACGACGGTGGGCTCCTTCACGGGGCGAGGGCAGTCGGGCGGCAGGTGCAGCGTAGGCCCGGCAGGCGACGACGGCGCCCACCCGGAGGTGGACGCCGTCGTGGCTCAGCGGGGGAGGCGGCTCAGAAGGGGGCGATCAGACCCGCGGTCTGCGCCTTGGCCGCGGTGAAGCGGGCCTGGGCGTCGTTCCAGTTGACCACATTCCACCACGCCTTGGCGTAGTCGGCCTTGACGTTGCGGTACTGCAGGTAGAAGGCGTGCTCCCACATGTCGAGCAGCAGGATCGGGATCTGGCCGAGCGGCAGGTTGCCCTGCTGGTCGAACAGCTGCACGACGTTCAGTCGGGAGCCGAGGATGTCGTAGACCAGCATGGACCAGCCGGAGCCCTGGATGGCGTTGGCGTTGGCCTCGAACTGACCGCGGAACTTGTCGAACGAGCCGAAGAACTCGTCGATGGCCGCCGCGAGCTCACCGGTGGGCTTGTCGCCGCCGTCGGGGGACATGTTGGGCCAGAACACCGAGTGGTTGATGTGGCCGCCGAGGTGGAAGGAGAGGTCCTTCTCGAGCTTGTTGATGTTGCCGAAGGAGGCGCCGTCCCGGGCCTCGGCCAGCTGCTCGAGAGCGGTGTTGACGCCCTTGACGTAGGTCGCGTGGTGCTTGGAGTGGTGCAGCTCCATGATCTCGCCGGAGATGTGCGGCTCCAGTGCGCTGTAGTCGTACGGGAGATCGGGCAGCGTGTAGTCCGCCATGACGTGGTCCTCTCGAGTGGTTCGTCGGTCGTGCGGTGACTCGATCCCGATCCTACGGCGGGCTCCCGCGGACCGGGCGTGCAGGGGCGGCCGGACCGCGACGCACCACGGCCGCCCGGCCCCGAGGGGCAGGGCGGCCGTGGGCCGAGGACGGGCGCGCCGAGGAGGCGAGCCGTGGGGTCAGCCGGTGAAGGGGAGCTTCACCAGCGACTGGCTTCCGACCCCCAGAGTGGTGGGCTGGTTGCCGATGGCGTTCCAGACCTCCACCTTGACCGCGCCCTTGACCAGGTCACCCAGGGTGCCCGTGGCCGACAGCAGCTGGGCGTTCTGGGTGTAGTGCTCGTAGCCCTGCACCGGGTCGGTGGCGAAGTAGCGGTACGTCTCCACCCGGTCGTAGGCCCCGTCGCCGGTCAGGTCGTACGACACCCGGACCTGGGTGCCGCTGCCGACCGCGGTGCCGGCGTCGAGGAACAGGTCGAACGCGGTGGCTCCGCCGCCGTAGGCCATGGTGAGGCCGGAGGAGGTGTAGGTGGTCGCCGCGTGCGGGGTCCCGTTGTACTCACCGTTGGCGGCGGCGATGGTCGTCGTCCCCGCCGAGGTGGAGCCGCCCAGGCCGCCACCGGACTGCAGGTACTTGGTGGCGCCCGAGGGCACCGTGGTGGGCGGGGTGGTGGGGGTTGCCGTAGCCGTGGGGGTGACCGACGGCGATGGGGTGGTGGTCGGGGTGACGCTCGGCGACGGGGTCGCGGTGGGCGTCACGGTGGGGGTGGGGCTGGTCGGGGGCGGGGTGGGGGTCCCGGTCGAGGTGCCGGGGGTGCCGGTGGCGCCGGCCGAGCCGCCGCTCCAGTTCTGGGCACCGACGGCGACGGTCTTGCCGGCGGGCACCGACAGGCTCTTGCCGTCGGAGAAGGTCACCGTGAGGGCCGAGGTGGAGATGTTCGCGGCGACGTAGGTGCGCTTGCCCGCCTTGGTGAAGACCATGGACAGCGGGTGGTTGGCCGTGATGGAGGTGTCCACCGTGCCGAGCGCGGCCAGGTTGTCGATCCAGTGGAAGGTGTGGGCCTTGGTCTCGCCCTCCTCGCTGGTGAAGCCGGGGTTGGCCTTGAACTTGGCCAGCGCGGCATCGCCGTCACCGAGCGCCAGGAACTCCCAGACGATGTCCTGCCAGTACTTCGGAGGCCCGCCGGCGTTGCGCTCCATCTCGTTGTAGTTGACCTTCACGTACGCCGGGTCGTAGCCGAGGTAGAAGTGGTTGCCGGTGACCGGCAGCTGGTTGATGCCCTGGATCTTCTCCGGGTCCGAGGTGA
>JAOPXW010000207.1 GCA_025964935.1 Friedmanniella sp.
GCTCAGCGCGTAGCCGACCACCTCCCGGCCCTCCTCGGTGACCGCCAGCCAGGACCACTCGGGCCGGCACGCGGACCGGGTCAGCTGCTCCCACCAGGACTCCGTGTCGATCGGCTGCACCCCCGACCGGTCGGCGAACGCGGCGTTGTGGGCGAGCCGTACGGCCTCGAACCATTCCGGCCGCAGCGGCACCAGCCGCACCCCCGGCACCGGCTGGGGCGCCGGCGGCGGGGTGTCCAGCCGCCGGGTCATGTCGGCCAGCCACCGCTGGGGCACCAGCCCGACCGACTCGTACAGCCGCCGCTGGTCGCTGACCCGCTCGTCGACCACGCACAGGGCCTGCAGCGGCCCGTGCCCCGGCTGCCAGGAGGCCTCGCACCAGGTCCGCGCCGCCGCCAGCTGCCACCGCAGCAGCGCGTGCCCGACCCCGCGCCGGCGCCAGCCGGGGTGCACCCCACCGGTGCAGTAGACGCGCCGGGGCGTCACGTCGGAGCGCTGCGGGTGGTTCCAGGCGTACGCCACCAGGCTGCGGCCCGAGTCGCGCCCGATCAGGGTCTCGTGCTCCGGGTCGGACCCGCTCTCCTCGAAGTTCTCGTAGAGCTCCGCCTCGCTGTGCCGCTCGTCCGGCTCGTCGAGGTGCTCGATGGCGGTGATCAGCCCGTTCAGCTCGTCGAGGTCGGAGCGCTTGAGAGGGCTCCAGTCCAGGCGGGTGGGGTCTTCCGGCCGGTCACTCGGCTGCACGGCACTCCTTCCTGTCGCGCTCAGACTAGTGTCGCCAGATCCGCGGCGCGGGCCGCTGGCCGCCTTCGACCGGCGGCTCGCTCTGCTGCCAGATCCGGCGCCAGGCCGCGGGCGGCGGCGTCAGCGCCGAGGGCTGCGCCCCGCGCTGGGCCTGCCACCACGAGGTCTCGTCCTCGGCCAGCAGCGCCTGGACCGCCCGGCGGATCCGGGGGGCCATGTCACGCGGTGCGTCACCGGGCTGCGGGACGATCGGGGCGCCGTACCGGACGCTGACCCGGGGCCGGCCCTTGACCGGCCAGCCGCGGCCCCGGGGCATCGCGGCGTAGGTCCCGCGGATGCCGACCGGGATGACCGGCACCTGGTACTCCACGGCCATCCAGGCCGCACCCATCCGGAAGCGGCCCAGGTAGCCGTCCCGGGAGCGGGTGCCCTCGGGGTAGACGACCACGCTCCAGCCGGCCGCGAACAGCTCGGCGGGGGTGCCGCTGAGCGCACCGCCGCGGCGCTCGATGGGGAAGGTGTTGAAGGCGATGGCGGAGCCGCCGGCCCGCCACCAGGTGTCGAAGAAGTAGTCCGCGGCCGCGGCCACCGCGGTCCGGCGCCGCCGCTGACCGGGCAGGGTGCACAGCAGCACGGCGGTGTCGAGGTGCGAGGAGTGGTTGGCCACGATCAGCGCCGGCCCCTCGTAGCCCCGCAGGTCCTCGAGGCCGTACACCTCGAGGGTGAGCTCCTTGTGCAGGACCGAGCCGAGGCCGGCCACCAGGACGAGCTCGCGCAGCGCCCGTACGGGAGGGGTCCGGGCCCAGGCCGTCGGGAAGACGGGGCGCTCGTCGGGGGTCGGGGTCTCCCCGCCCGCCTCGACGTGGCGCCGGAGCCGGGCGCGCGCCCGGACCCACCCCAGCAGCTGCCGGGTGTGTCCCGGAGCCGAAGCCGTCCGGTCGCTCATCTCACGTCCGTCACGATCCGCGGCGGCGCGTGCAGGTAGCTGACCGAGGGGCTGCGGCCGACGCTGGAGGCCACGATCTCGAGGGCGTCGGCCAGCGTGGACGCCGCGCGGAAGCCGAGCCGCTCGACGCTGGCCCGGTCGGCCCCCACCCACACGATGTCGGTGCAGTGGGCCCGGGCCCGGCTCAGCTCGTACCACAGGTGCAGCGGGTGCAGACCGTGGTAGGCCTGGCTGGTCCGGTAGAGGTGGCGGTACCACGGCTCCTCGGCGTAGCCGTCCTCCACCTCGGCGCGGATCTGGTCCGGGTCGGTGGTGCGGGGCAGCACGTCGGCGAAGAAGTCCACCGAGGACGGGTGGTGCAGCGGGGAGAAGTCCGGGGCCAGCGGGTGGAACAGGATCAGCGCGCCGCCCTCGCGGACGAAGGGTCGCCCGGTGTGCGAGCCGAAGGCCGCGGCCAGCCCCGACCAGGCGGCCAGCACCGGGTTGGTCAGGGAGTTCACGCTGTACGGGGTGCGGGAGGAGACCCCGATCACCCCGACGTCGGTCTGCCCGTCGACCTCGACCACCTGCTGGGCCCGGATCTGGGCCTGGGACGCCTGCTGGACCGCCGCCGGGTCCCCGGCGCTGACCAGGGTGGCGTGGTGGGCCGACTCCAGCCCGGCGGCGAAGCGGCGGCGGGCCCAGGTCGGCGTAGAGCCGAAGCCCTGCCGCAGGGCCAGCCAGGTCGCCCGGTCCCGGACGCTCCACTCCCACTCCCGCTTGCCCAGGAAGGCCAGTGAGCCCGGGAAGACGTCCTGGTCCAGCACCGCCTCCACCGCGAAGATCTCCAGGGAGCCCGCGACCACGTCGGCCGCGGCCCGCTCGGCGGCCCCGCCGCTGCGCTGACCCTCGAGTCCCGCGACCGAGCGGATGGCGGCGGTCGAGCCGAGGCCGGTGACGACCTGCGCCGCCCCGCCCCCCTGGGGTCCGGTCACCAGGTGCACCAGGACGACCAGGTCCGAGGCGGCCACCCGGGCGTTGACCCGGACCGTTGCGTCGCCATCGCCGCCGCCGAGCGCGGTGAGGTGGTCGGTGTCCTCGGCGTCGTGGTTGGTCAGCAGGCCCTCAGGGTGGAAGGACCGGAAGACCCGCTCCCCCACCAGCCGCTCCAGCTCGACCGGCGTCAGGTGGCGGTTCAAGCCGTTGGCGCTGACCAGGGCGACGTCGTCCACCCCGGCCTGGGCGGCCCGGGTGAGCACGGCCTCGATGATGGTGCCGCGCAGGTCGGGGCGCCGCATCGGCGGCACCGGCGTGCTGAGGTCGTCGAAGGCGATGGTCAGCCGCATCCCCGGTCGCAGCCGGGCGGTCAGCGGGTCCGAGCCGAGCGGGGCGTCCAGGGCGTGGTCGACCGCCTCGCGGAGGTCGGGCACCCGGGGCAGCGACTCGGTCGGGTAGATCACCCGCGAGCCCAGCGGCAGCTTCTCCAGGCGATAGCCGTCGCCGTCGGGCACCACCAGCGGCGGGGTGCGGTCGTCGGTTTCCAGTACGAAGCCGGGGCGGGCCATCTAACGATCTCCTGTCGGGACGTGCATCACTTCGGCAGAGCCCAGCGCGGGGACACCGGCTTGATCTTCCACTCGACCACCGACCAGTGCCGGGTGCCGGCCGCCCGCATCAGCGGGACGTCGGGGCTGACGGCCACGGCGTGCCCGACGGTGCTCATCATCGGGAGGTCGGAGTGGGAGTCCGCGTAGGCGAAGCTGCGGGCGAGGTCCAGGTCGTTCAGGTGGGCGTAGTGCCGCAGCCAGGCCGCCCGGGACTCCCCGACCAGCGGTGGGCCGGTCAAGAACCCGGTGCAGCGACCGTCCGCGTCGACGCCCAGGTCGGCCGCGACGATGACGTCGAACAGCGGCCGCAGCGGACGGGTGAGGGGCCGTACGGCTCCGGTGACCAGGATCGTCGTGTGGCCGGCCGCCCGGTGCTCGCGGACCCGGCGCAGCGCGTCGGGTGAGAGCCGGTTGAGGATCTGGGGGGCCATCGACTCGTCGACGTACGCCTCCAGGGCGGCCAGGTCGGCGCCCCGGTAGCGGCGGTAGACCGCGCGCAGGAACGCGCTCCGGTCCCGCTGCTCAGCCCGCAGCCAGCTGGGCAGCCGACGGACGACCTGACCGATCTCGGCCAGCTGACCGGCGGCCGACAGCTCGGGCAGCCGGGCCCACAGGTACTGCTCGATCACGTTGGTGGACATGATCGTGCCGTCGAGGTCGAAGATCGCCAGCACCGAGGGCCCCTGGGCGTGGCGGCTGAGGTCCTTCATGGTGCTCGGCCGGTTGCCGCGCTTGCGGCGCAGTGCGTCCATCCGGCGGACCGAGGTGGTGATGGAGGGACAGTGGATGTCCTCCATGTAGGTCTTCCAGTCGTAGACCGCGGTGTCGAAGGCGAACACCGGCTGGTCGTCGGGGTGCAGGGCCCGGGTCAGAGCCAGGGTGTTGTCGTCGACGAAGTGCAGCTCGGACTGCGCGTACTCGTTGTAGAGCGACAGGTAGCGGCGCAGGAAGTCCAGCCGTCCGTGGGTCCGGTCCAGGTCCCGGGCCAGCTGGCGGGTCCGGGGCGAGCGCGGCGCGTTGGCCAGCAACCGCTCCGCGGCCCGGTGCGCCCGCTCGGAGGTGGAGAGGAACCTCTCCACGGACGGGGCCCCGGGGAACTGCCAGGTCGGCAGCCGGGCCGCGCCGCGCGGGCCCCCCTCGAGCGGGTGCTCGGTGAAGTAGCGCGTGATGTGGCCGTACATGTCGTTGAAGCTCAGCGGGTTCCGGGCTCCGGAGCTGACGTGGTAGTACTCCGGGCTCCCCACCGCGGGCTCGGTCGCGCAGACGGCCACGATGGCGTTGACCACGTGGTCGCAGGGCACGATGTCGAGCACCGAGTCGGGCGAGGCCGGGAACTCGGGCAACTCGCCGCGGCCGAAGGCCAGGATCAGCGGCTCGGCCATCTTGAAGCCCTCGATCCACCCCGGGTAGGGGTGCAGCCAGGACGACTCCACGATGGCCGGTCGGACGACGGAGACGTGGATGTCGGCCCCCACGTCGGCCACCACCCGCTCCCCCAGCGCCTTGGTGAAGGTGTAGACGTCGGTCCAGCCCAGGGACCGGGCGCGCTCCGTGCCGGCGAGCACCAGCTCGGACTGCACCCACTCCCGTCGGCGACGCTCGGTGTCGGCGGCGGTGGTCAGGTAGCCGGCGGCGCGGTGCTCGCGCTCGGCCGCCTTGCGCAGCGCCGTCAGCCGGGTCGAGGTGCGGGACTCGGCCTCGATCAGGTCGCGCATCCCGAGCCCGGCGGCCGTCTCGGCCTGGTAGTCGATGTCGTGCTCGTGCGGGCGCTCGGGGATCGCCCCGCGCCGTCGCCCGGCCGTGTACGCCGTGGAGATGTGGACGTAGTGCGGCACC
>JAOPXW010000251.1 GCA_025964935.1 Friedmanniella sp.
TCGCCTCCCGCGACCGGCCCGGGACCGCACGGCCAGCACGTCCAGCGAGCCAGCGGGCGCACCACGGGTGGGCGGCGCCCAGCCGCCCCGGGCGCCGCGATCCCTGATCACGAGGAGCCAGCATGACGTCAGAGGTGACAGCGCGACCCACGTTCCCGATGCGGCGCTGCCCGTTCTCCCCGCCCCCCGAGTACGCCGAGCTGCGCAGCCGCGAACCGATCGCCAAGGTGTCGATGCTCGACGGCACCGAGGCGTGGCTCCTGACCCGGTACGACGACGTCAAGGCCGTGCTCGGCGACAACCGGTTCTCCACCAGCCCCAAGCAGCCCGGCTACCCCTTCATCTCCCCCTCGCGCGCCTCGCAGCTCATCCACGAGGACCCGCCGGCGTTCATCCGGCTGGACCCGCCGGAGCAGACCAGGCAGCGGCGCATGTTCACCCGTGAGTTCACCGCCGCGTCGGTGCAGAAGGTGCGCCCCTTCATCCAGCAGACGGTGGACGCACTGCTGGACGAGATGGTCCGCCAGGGGCCGCCGTACGACTTCGCGGAGGGGTTCGCCCTGGCCCTCCCCTCGACCGTCATCGCCGAGATCCTCGGCGTCCCGATCGAGGACCACGAGTACTTCCAGGAACGGGCCCAGGCCAAGCTCGACCTGGCCGCCGCGCCCGAGGTACCGCTCAAGGCCGGGCGGGAGATGCGGGAGTACCTGGACCGGCTGATCACCACCAAGATGGAGCACCTCGAGCGGTACGACGACCTGATCAGCCGCTTCCTCACCACGCAGCTGATCCCCGGTCACGTGACCCGCGAGCAGGCGCTGATAACCATCGAGCTGCTGCTGATGGGCGGTCACGAGACGACCGCCAACATGCTCGCGCTGGGCACGCTGTCGCTGCTGCTGCACCAGAAGCAGAAGGAAGCGCTGGTGGCCGACCCCGGGCTGGTGGGGAACGCCGTCGAGGAAATGCTCCGGTTCCACTCGATCGTCCACTACAACGGCCCCCGGGTCGCTCTCGAGGACGTCGAGGTGGGGGGACAGCTGATCCGCAAGGGCGAGGGCGTGCTGGCCATCGGCAGCGCAGCCAACCGCGATCCCGAGCAGTTCCCCGATCCCGACGCATTCGACATCCGCCGCGAGGCGCGCCACCACCTGGCCTTCAGCTACGGGTTCCACCAGTGCCTGGGCCAGCACCTGGCCCGCGCCGAGATGGAGATCGTCTTCCCGGCCCTGTTCCGGCGGATTCCCTCCCTGCGACTGGCCGTCCCGGAGGAGGAACTCTCCTTCAACTTCGACGCCTTCGTGTACGGCCTCCGATCGCTGCCGCTCACCTGGGACGTCGACGACAGCGGGACGGGAGAGCAGTGAGCAGCGCAGTGGACGGGGAGTTCGGGTTCACCGCGGACGTCGACGTGTGCATCGGCGGCGGGATGTGCGTCATGGCCGCGCCGAGGGTGTTCGACCAGAGCGAGGACGAGGGCCTCGTCGTCGTGCTGGACCAAGACCCTCCGCCGGCGGAGCACGACGCGGTCCGGGAGGCGGCACGCCTGTGCCCCTCGGGGGCGATCACGGTCCGCGGCTGACCGCGGCGGTGCGGGGCCTCCCATCGACGGGTCCCGCACCGCCGGCACACCACCAGCACCCTCCGCTCCCGCCACGCGGGGTGGGGGGCCGGCCGCCCTCGAGGCGCGAACATCCCCAGGAGGCGGCCGTGGACCCCCACGTGGTCGTGGTCAGCGGCGGCGGCAGCGGCATCGGCCGGGCGGTGGCCCTGCAGCAGGCCGCGGCGGGACGCCGGGTCCTGGTCGTGGGCCGGCGGCCCGACGCGCTCGCCGGGACGGCCGCGCTCGCGGAGGACGGCCGCGTCGAGACGGTCGCCGCGGATCTGTCCACCCCCGGTGGCGCCGCAGCGGTCGCCACCGCGGTCGGCGGCCGGACTGTGGGTGGTCTGGTCGCCGCAGCCGGAGCGCAGGGCGCGTTCAACCAACCCGGCCCGACCCTGGCCGAGGTGGACTCCGCCTGGACCGAGGCGCTGCGGTCGAACCTGTTCAGCGCCCTGCTGCTGGTGGAGGCCCTGACCCCCCGCCTCGCCGACACCATCGGGCGGGTCGTCCTGGTCGGCTCCACCGCCGGGCTCACCGGAGCCGGGGGCGGCTACGCCGCCGCCAAGGCGGCACTGCACAGCTACGGCCGGACCCTGGCCCGGTCACTGGGCCCGCGCGGCATCACCGCCAACGTGGTGGCCCCTGGCCTGGTCCTCGACACCGGCTTCTTCGACACCGTCGACGGCCCGCCGGCCGAACCGGCCCTCGCCCGGTCCGCTGCCCGGACCCTCGTAGGCCGCCTCGGCGCACCCGCCGACGTCGCAGCCTGCGTCGGCTGGCTGCTGTCCCCGGAGGCCGGCTGGACGACCGGACAGGTCATCTCCCCCAACGGTGGCGTCGTCCTAGTCAGGTGACCCGGGGCGCCTCCGCAACCGTGACGTGCACCACGTCCGCGTGGTCGCACGGGCCCCGTCCCGGCCGGATCGGCGCGGCCGCGGACCCGCCCGGGGCCGACCCCGGCCGATCTACAGTTGATTGTCCTCTTGCGCATGTGTCTGTAGCACGTCAGGATGGGTCACGGCACTCAGCGGGGACTCCCGCGGCCCGCACACCCCCTGGAGGCGACGTGACGACCGTCGACGAACGACAGACCACCGGCGACGAGGCGGAGGTCACCGCACCGGCCACCGCAGGCCCCATCGAGGTCTCCTTCGACACCTCGCCCGAGGAGTACCGGCACTGGGCGCTGTCGGTCGACGGCGAGGTGGCGACGCTGACCCTCGACGTAGCCGAGGACGGCGGCATCGTCCCCGGCTACGAGCAGAAGATGAACAGCTACGACCTGGGCGTCGACATCGAGCTGCACGACGCGGTGCAGCGGCTGCGCTTCGAGCACCCCGAGGTCAAGGCCGTGGTGGTGACCAGCGGCAAGGAGCGGATGTTCTGCGCCGGGGCCAACATCCGGATGCTCGCCGGCTCCGCGCACAGCTGGAAGGTGAACTTCTGCAAGTTCACCAACGAGACCCGCAACGGCATCGAGGACGCCACGGCCAACTCGGGCCTGCCCTTCATCGCCGCGGTCAACGGCACCGCGGCCGGCGGCGGCTACGAGCTCGCCCTGGCGTGCGAGGAGATCGTCCTCGTCGACGACAACTCCTCGGCGGTGTCCCTGCCGGAGGTGCCCCTGCTCGGGGTGCTCCCCGGCACCGGTGGCCTCACCCGGCTGGTCGACAAGCGCGGCGTGCGCCGTGACCTGGCCGACGTCTTCTCCACCACCTCGGAGGGCGTCCGGGGCGAGCGGGCGGTGCAGTGGCGGCTGGTCGACGAGGTGGCCAAGGCCCGGGACTTCGCCGACGTCATCTCCCGCCGGGCCGCCGCGGCTGCGGCCGGGTCCGCCCGCCCCGGGGCCGGTGCCACCGGCGTCGCCCTGACCCCGCTGCAGCGGGAGGTCGACGGCGACACGATCCGTTACTCGAACGTGCGGGTGGTGCTCGACCGCTCCGCCGGCACGGCGACGATCACCGTCCTGGGCCCGACCGCGGTGCCCGGCTCCGTCGCCGAGCTGCACGAGCAGGGCGCAGCCAGCTGGCCGCTGGCGGTCACCCGCGAGCTCGACGACGCGATCCTCCGGCTGCGGACCAACGAGCTGTCGCTGGGCACCTGGCTGCTGCGCACCGAGGGCGACGTCGCCACCGCCACCGCGATGGACGAGTTCCTGCTCGCCCACCGCGACGACTGGCTGGTCAACGAGCTGATCGGCTTCTACAAGCGCACGGTCAAGCGGCTGGACACCACCTCGCGCAGCCTCTTCGCCCTGATCGAGCCCGGGTCCTGCTTCGTCGGGGCGCTGGCCGAGATCGCCTTCGCCGCCGACCGGCAGTTCATGCTCGAGGGCCAGTTCGAGGACGAGGACGAGCCCAGGTCCCCGGCGGTCATCCGGCTCGACGAGTTCAACACCGGGCTGCTGCCGATGAGCAACGAGCTCACCAGGCTGCAGGTCCGCTTCCTCGGCAGCGCCGCCGAGCTCGAGGCGGCCACCGAGGCGGTCGGCCGCGACCTGCTCGCCGCCGACGCGCTGGCCCTGGGCCTGGTCACCACGACCCCGGACGACATCGACTGGGAGGACGAGGTCCGCCTCGTCCTGGAAGAGCGCGCGAGCTTCTCCCCCGACGCGCTGACCGGCATGGAGGCCAACCTCCGCTTCGCCGGCCAGGAGACCGCCGAGACCAAGGTCTTCGGCCGGCTCACCGCCTGGCAGAACTGGATCTTCCAGCGGCCGAACGCCGCTGGCCCCGAAGGAGCACTGCGCCGCTACGGCACCGGCCAGCGGGCCGACT
>JAOPXW010000310.1 GCA_025964935.1 Friedmanniella sp.
TCGGCGGGCGGGAGCTCGACGCTCTCGGCCTTGCCGTCGCGGACCAGCCGGAGCAGCACCTCCGCTGCGGCCCGGCCCCAGGCGACCGGGTCGGCCACGACCGTGGTCAGGGCCGGGAACACGTGCCGGGCCAGCTCGCTGCCGTCGAAGCCGACCACGGACAGGTCGGCCGGCACCCGCAGGCCCCGCTGGTGGGCGACCCCGAGCCCGGCGATCGCCATCAGGTCGCTGGCGTAGACGATCGCGGTGGGCGGGTCGGCGGCAGCCAGCAGCCGCTCCGTGGCCGCCGCGGCCGCCGCCGCAGAGAAGTCGGTGTCGATGACGGGGGCGTCGGGCAGCCCGGCGTCGTCCATGGCCTGCCGGAAGGCCTGACCCCGGCGAACGCCGTGCAGCATGGCCACGTCACCGCCCACGAGGCAGATCCGCCGGTGCCCGAGACCCACCAGGTGGGCCACTGACGCCGAGACCCCGGGGGCATCGGCCAGGTTGACCGCCGGGGCGTGGCTGACGACGTCGGGATGGCCGATGGTGACGGCGGGGATGTCGAGCTCGACGAGCAGGGCCAGCCGGGGGTCGGCGATCCGGAGGTCGGTCAGGAAGACCCCGTCGACCCGGGCGTCGGCCGCGAAGGCCTCGTACGCCGCCCGCTCCGACACCGCGTCGGGGACGAGGCTCAGCACCAGGATCTGGCCCTGCGGGGCCAGCACGCCCTCGGCGCCGGCCATGAAGGCGGCGAAGAACGGATCGGTGGCCAGCGTCTGCGGCTCACGCCGGACCACCCAACCGAGGGCGGCGGACCGGCGGATGGAGAGCGAGCGGGCATCCGGGCGCGGGCGCCACCCCAGGCTGTGGGCGGCCGCCATGATGCGCTCGCGCGTCTGGGGGGCGACTCCGGGGCGGTTGTTGAACACGAACGAGACCAGACCCTTGCTGACGCCGGCCTCTCGGGCCACGTCGGCAATCGTCGGTCGGCGATCTCCCATGAACTGCCCCTGTCAGGCCGGTCACCATCTTTAAACCGGTTTAGTCGCAACCTATACCGGTTCAAAAGGCAGCACAAGGGTCAGAGATGACACCATCGGGGCACGATGACTCTCACCGACCTGATCCCGGCCGAGCCGGACGCCGACTCCATCTTCGAGGCGTTCACCGGTTGGGCCGCCGACCGTGGCCTGTCCCTCTACCCGGCCCAGACCGAGGCGCTGATGGAGATCGTGTCGGACGCGAACGTCATCCTCTCCACTCCCACCGGGTCGGGCAAGAGCCTGGTCGCCACCGGCGCCCAGTTCGCGGCGCTGGCCCGCGGCGGCCGGACGTTCTACACCGCCCCCATCAAGGCCCTGGTCTCGGAGAAGTTCTTCGCCGCCGCCGAGGTGTTCGGGACCGACCAGGTCGGCATGATGACCGGGGACGCCAGCGTCAACCCGGGGGCCCGGATCATCTGCTGCACGGCCGAGATCCTGGCCAACATCGCCCTGCGGGAGGGGGCGGACAGCGACATCGCCTGCGTGGTCATGGACGAGTTCCACTTCTACGCCGACCCCGACCGCGGCTGGGCCTGGCAGGTCCCGCTGCTGGAGCTGCCCCGGGCCCAGTTCGTCCTGATGTCGGCGACCCTCGGCGACGTCGCCCGGTTCGCCGGGGACCTGACCCGGCGTACGGGTCGTCCGACCGCGGTGGTCTCCTCGGCCGAGCGACCGGTGCCGCTGCACTACGAGTACGTCACCAGCACCCTGCTGGAGACCATCGAGGAGAAGCTCTCCACCCACCAGGCCCCGATCTACGTCGTGCACTTCAGCCGGGCGGCGGCCATCGAGCAGGCCCAGTCCCTGAACAGCCTGCGGGTCTGCACCCGCGAGGAGAAGGACCAGATCGCCGCCCTGATCGGCAGCTTCCGCTTCACCGCGGGCTTCGGCAAGACGCTGTCCCGGCTGGTCCGCAACGGGATCGGCGTGCACCACGCCGGCATGCTGCCCAAGTACCGCCGGCTGGTCGAGCTGCTGGCCCAGGCCGGGCTGCTCAAGATCATCTGCGGCACCGACACCCTCGGCGTCGGCATCAACGTACCCATCCGCACCGTGCTGCTGAGCGCCCTGAGCAAGTACGACGGGGTCCGGCCCCGGCTGCTGACCGCCCGCGAGTTCCACCAGATCGGCGGCCGCGCCGGCCGGGCGGGCTACGACGCCGCCGGCACCGTGACCGTGCAGGCCCCCGACCACGTGGTGGCCAACGAGAAGGCCCTGGCCAAGGCGGGCGACGACCCGAAGAAGCGGCGCAAGGTGGTGCGCAAGAAGCCCCCCGAGGGGACCGTCGGCTACGGCCGGCCCACCTACGATCGGCTGATCGACGCCGAGCCGGAGCCGCTGGAGTCCTCCTTCAAGGTCAGCCACTCGATGCTGTTGAACGTCATCAACCGGCCGGGTGACTGCCACGTGGCCATGCGGCACCTGCTGACCGACAACGACGAGCCGCCCGTACGCCGTCGCGCCCACGTCCACCGGGCCCTGTCCATCTACCGCGGTCTCGTCAGCTCCGGGGTGGTCGAGCAGCTGCCGAGCCCGGACCACCTGGGCCGCACCGCCCGGGTCACGGTCGACCTGCAGCCCGAGTTCGCCCTCAACCAGCCCCTCTCCCCCTTTGCCCTGGCCGCGTTCGAGCTGCTCGACCCGGAGTCTGAGACGTACGCCCTCGACGTCGTCTCGGTGGTCGAGGCCACCCTGGAGGACCCCCGGCCGGTGCTGCACGCCCAGCGCTCCAAGGCCAAGGGCGAGGCCGTGGAGGCGATGAAGCGGGAGGGCCTGGAGTACGAGGAGCGGATGGTCCTGCTCGAGGACGTCACCTACCCGCGGCCGCTGGCCGAGCTGCTCGGGGTGGCGTACACGGCGTTCGCGGTGAGCCACCCGTGGGTCCTGGACAACGAGGTGGCCCCGAAGTCGGTGGCCCGCGACCTGTTCGAGCGCTCCATGACCTTCACCGAGTACGTCAGCTTCTACTCCCTGGCCCGGGCCGAGGGGATCGTCCTGCGCTACCTGGCCGACGCGTACAAGGCCCTGCGCCAGACCGTGCCCGAGGACGCCCGGACCGACGCCCTGGTCGACCTGACCGCCTGGCTGGGCGAGCTGGTCCGCCAGGTCGACTCGAGCCTGCTGGACGAGTGGGAGAAGCTCCGCAACCCCGACGCCGAGCCCACCGCCGAGATCCGCGGGCCCCTGGACGAGCAGGCCCCGCCGGTCACCGCCAACGCCCGCGCGTTCAAGGTGCTGGTCCGCAACGCGCTGTTCCGGCGGGTCGAGCTGGCCGCGCGCCGCCGGTTCGACGAGCTGGGCGAGCTCGACCACGAGTCGGGCTGGTCGGCCGACCGCTGGGCCGAGGCCCTGGAGCCGTACTTCGACGAGCACGGCACCCTGCAGACCGGGGCCAGCGCCCGCGGCCCGGCGATGCTGCTGGTCGACGAGCACCCCGAGGGGGGTGGCCGCTGGCTCGTCCGGCAGATCTTCGACGACCCGTCCGGGGACCACGACTGGGGCGTCAGCGCCGAGATCGACCTGGCCCGTAGCGACGCCGAGGGCATCGCAGTCGTCCGGGTCACCGAGGTGGGCCGGCTCGGCTCCTGGTGAGGCGGGTCAGCCGAGCCGCAGGTTGTCCACGACCACGTCGAGCTCGTCGGGCTTGACCAGCACCTCGCGGGGCTTGGAGCCCTCCGAAGGGCCGACCACACCGCGGGTCTCGAGGATGTCCATCAGCCGGCCGGCCTTGGCGAACCCGACCCGCAGCTTGCGCTGCAGCATCGAGGTCGAGCCGAGCTGCAGGGTGACGACCAGCTCGACCGCCTGCAGCACCAGCTCCAGGTCGTCCCCGATGTCCTCGGCCACCTTGGTCGAGGCCTCCGGGGCCACGGCGACGTCGACCCGGTAGTCGGGCTTGAGCTGGGCGGTGACGTGGGCGACCACGGCCCGCACCTCGGCCTCGGTGACCCAGGCGCCCTGGATGCGGATCGGCTTGCTGGACCCCATGGGCAGGAACAGACCGTCGCCCTGGCCGACGAGCTTCTCCGCGCCCGGCTGGTCGAGGATCACCCGGGAGTCGGTCATGGAGGAGGTGGCGAAGGCGAGCCGGCTGGGCACGTTGGCCTTGATCAGGCCGGTGACCACGTCGGTGCTCGGCCGCTGCGTGGCCAGCACCAGGTGGATGCCGGCGGCCCGGGCCAGCTGGGTGATGCGGACGATCGAGTCCTCGACGTCCCGCGGCGCCACCATCATCAGGTCGGCGAGCTCGTCCACGATCACCAGCAGGTACGGGTAGGGCGCGAGCACCCGCTCGGAGCCGGGCAGCGGCTGCACCGACCCGGCCCGGACGGCCTTGTTGAAGTCGTCGATGTGGCGGAAGCCGAAGGCGGCCAGGTCGTCGTAGCGCATGTCCATCTCGCGCACCACCCACTGCAGGGCCTCGGCGGCCTTCTTCGCGCTGGTGATGATGGGCGTGACCAGGTGCGGGACCCCCTCGTACGCCGTCAGCTCGACCCGCTTGGGGTCGACCATCAGCATCCGCACCTCGTCGGGGGTGGCCCGCATCAGCACCGAGGTGATCATCGAGTTGACGAAGCTGGACTTGCCGGAGCCGGTGGCGCCGGCCACCAGCAGGTGCGGGGTCTTGGCCAGGTTGGCGACCACGAACCCGCCCTCGACGTCCTTCCCCAGACCGACGGTCATCGGGTGGTGGTCGTTGCGGGCCTTGGCCGAGCGGAGGACGTCGCCGAGGCTGACGACCTCCTTGTCGGTGTTGGGGATCTCGATGCCGATCGCGGACTTGCCCGGGATCGGGGACAGGATACGCACGTCGGCGCTGGCCACGGCGTACGCGATGTTCTTGCTGAGGGCGGTGACCTTCTCGACCTTGACCGCCGGGCCGAGCTCCACCTCGTAGCGGGTCACCGTCGGACCGCGGCTGTAGCCGGTCACCCGGGCGTCGATCTCGAACTGCCGCAGCACCTCGGTGAGCCGGTGGACCACCGCGTCGGAGGCCTCGGTCCGCGCCTTGTGCACGCTGCCCTGCTTGAGGGTCTCGGAGTCGGGCAGCAGGTACTGCACGTCGCCGGAGAGCTGCAGCTGCTCGACCCGCTGCGGGATCGGGGTGTGCG
>JAOPXW010000312.1 GCA_025964935.1 Friedmanniella sp.
AGGAGAACAGCAGCGTCCCGTCGGACAGCTCGGCCACGGTGCCCCCGATCCGCTGGTCGTCGCCCGGCTGGTTCCAGCCGATCGACCAGTGCCGCCCGTGGTCATCGCTGACGATGCCGTACGCGCCGTAGCGTCCATCGCGTACGTAGCCCAGCGGCACCACGATCCGGCCCGGGTGCGGGGGTCCAGTGGCACCCCCGGTCGGTGGAGCGGGCCAGCACGATCTCGGTGTCGGAGACGTCGCTGGCGGGCGCGGTGCTGCGCCGCCGCTCCGCGAAGGCCAGCAGTGTCCCGTCGGAGGGTCCGGCCGCGGCATCCCGAGTCAGAGGCGAGGTTCACGTCTGTCCTATCGTGGCCGGCAGAGCCCGCATTTCTCCGGTCCCCACCGGAAAGGCCCGCCCGCGGGCCGCCGCCCTCCGGGGACCTCTCCGAGTCGCGGTTTTCCACCGGCCGCCCTTCTGGGCTATAGTTTCGCGGGCGCCAGCAAGGCGCTGAGCAAGGCCGGACGGGTGCACTCCGCCCCCCGGACGAGCTGGAGGAAGTAGGGCCCACAAGGCCCCGTAGCGCAGTTGGTTAGCGCGCCGCCCTGTCACGGCGGAGGTCGCGGGTTCGAGTCCCGTCGGGGTCGCGAGAGCGGTGTTATCCATCCGGATGTCACCGCTTTTGTGTTGCACGGCCAGGTAGCTCAGTTGGTAGCAGCGTTCGCCTGAAAAGTGAAAGGTCGCCGGTTCGAGCCCGGCCCTGGCCACCCGTACGTCTCCATCCCCTCGCACTGCATCCGCCGGTCCTCGACCCGCGGAACAGTTCAGTAGGCCGGGAACACCCGCCCGGCCTGACGAGGAGATCCCATGTGCCAGCACCGCCCTGACCGGGGCTCGGCCGTCCGCAGATACCGACGCCTCCCCTCGTCGGCTCCGCGCGACCGTGAGATCTCCTGACCAGCAGCGCCGCCTCCGTCCGCTTCGTCCCGGCGGAACTGGTTGGCGGAGGCGGGCTGTTGGGCCGGAGGTCGGTAGCATGTCCCACACCGCGCCCGAGCGCGGCTGAGATGCTCGCACCACGGAGGGTAGCTAGTGCTGTGACCGCCCCGACCGACGACGAGCGCGACGCGCTCGTGGCGGCCTTCCTCAGCGGCGACGAGACGGCCCTGGAGAGCATCTACAAGCGCTACTCCGCGCTGGTCTACACGGTGGCCTACCGCTCACTGGGAGAGGTCACCGAGGCCGAGGACGTCACCCAGAAGGTGTTCGTGGCCGCCTGGACCGGCCGCAAGAACTACCAGCCCGCCCGGGCGTCGCTGCCCGCGTGGCTGATGGGCATCACCCGCAACAAGATCGTCGACGCCCACCAGGCGCGGAGCAAGCAGCGACGGATCCGGACCGAGATGGCCAGCCAGGTGGAACCCGCCGCGCCCGAGCCGATGGACGTGGCCGAGCGGCTGATCATCGCCGAGGAGATCGCCCGGCTCGACAAGGTGCCCCAGGAGGTCCTGCGGCTGGCCTTCTTCGAGGACCTCACCCACGCCCAGATCGCGGAGCGGCTGCAGATGCCCCCGGGGACGGTCAAGAGTCATATTCGCCGCAGTTTGATCAAGCTCAAGCGCCGGATGGAGGTCTTCACCGATGCATACGAATCCTGAGACCCTGGCGCTGCTCGCCCTGGGAGAGCTGGAGACCATGCCCGAGGACCGCCATCACATCGACGGCTGCCCCCTGTGCCAGGCCGAGCTGGCCGAGCTCACCCACGTGGTCGACCGGGCCCGCCAGACCACCGGTGAGGATGCCGTCCTGCACGCGCCCTCCCCCGAGCTCTGGGACCGGATCCAGAACGAGCTCGAGCTCAGCGGCGCGACCTCGGTCCCACACCAGCACCTGACCGCCGTCGGCGCGGGCGCGGCGGCGAACCCCGGCCGCACCAGCCGCGTACGCCGGACCGTCTCGTTCGCCCTGGCCGCGGCCGTGCTGCTGGCGGCGGGAGTCGGCATCGGGGCCAACCTGAACAAGGTGACGGCTCCCCCGGCGGCCTCCAAGCCGGTCCACCTGAACGCGCTGCCGCAGTGGCCGGGCTCGGGCGGGACGGCCGTGCTCACCACCGACGCGCAGGGCCACGAGGTGCTGCAGGTGAGCATGAGCTCCCCGGAGCCGGCCACCGGTCGGCGCGAGGTCTGGCTGAGTGACGTCGATGCGCGACACATGCGTGCGATGGGCTACATGGACGGCAACACCGGCACCTTCCCGATCCCCGAGGGCATGGACGTCCGCAAGTGGCCGGTCATCGACATCTCCGAGGAGCCGGTGCCCGACACCAGCCCCGCCCACTCGGGCAACTCGATCGTCCGTGGTCGGCTGCCCGTCTGAGCTGACCCGGCTCCGGACCCCGGCCGCACGCAGCGCGCCGGGACTGGGTCGGGCTCCGGCCGGAGCGTCCGCATGACGGCGACCACCCCGTACCGCAAGCGGGTGCCCGGTCGCCCCCCGGACGTCCTCGCCGTCGAGGCGGCCGGTCTGCGCTGGCTGGCCGACGCCGGTCCCGCCGGGGCGGCCGTGGTCGAGGTCCTCGACCTCACCGACGCCCAGCTGACCCTGCGCCGTCTGACCCCGGTCCGGCCCACCCGGGCGGCGGCCGCCGACCTCGGTGTGCGGCTGGCCGCCACCCACGCGTCCGGCGCGGCGGCGTTCGGGCAGCCTCCGGCGGGCTTGACCGGGGACGGCTACATCGGCACCCAGCCCCTGACCCTGCGCCCGGCTCCCACCTGGGGCGCGTTCTTCGCCGCGCAGCGCGTCCTGCCCTACGCCCGCCGGGCCCGCGACCTGGGTCACCTGAGCCGGGACGCCGCCGCCCTCGTGGACCGCGTCGCCGCACGGCTCACGCGCGGCGAGTTCGACGACGAGGCCCCGCCCCGACGCCTGCACGGCGACCTGTGGTCCGGCAACGTGATGTTCACGGCCGCCGGGGCCGTCCTGATCGACCCGGCCGCCCACGGCGGGCACGGTCTGACCGACCTGGCCCTTCTGCACCTCTTCGGGCTGCCCGAGCTGGAGTCGCTGACGGTCGCGTACGCCGACGCCGCGGCCCTGGAGCCCGGCTACCGGGCCCTGATCGGGCTGCACCAGCTGCACCCGCTGCTGGTGCACGCGGTGACCCACGGGGCCGCGTACGGGGCCGAGGCCGCCCGCGTGGCCCTCCGCTACGCCTGAACCTCACCGCCCCACCCGGTACCGGGAACGACGACGCAGCCCCGGCCCCCCACAGGGGGACCGGGGCCGGGTCGGACGTCAGGCCTTGCGGCTCGCGCGCAGCTTCGGGGTCTCCATCACGTCGCCGACGATGGCGTTGGAGCGCCGCGGTCCGGCGTAGCGGGAGCCCAGGTTGATCAGGGTCTGGACCCGGTTGCGGCCGCCGAGCAGGAAGACGATGTGCAGGGCGATCCAGCCCACCCAGGCGGGGACGCCCTTCATCTTCAGCCCGGTCGGCATCTGCAGGACGGCGTCACCGCGACCGATGGTCGCCATGGTGCCCTTGTCGTAGTAGCTGAACGCCTCGGTCTCCACCCCGCGGTGCAGCCGGGCGATCTGCTTGGCGGCGAACTTGCCCATCTGGATGGCCGGCTGGGCCAGCTGGGGCAGCGGCTTCTCCACGATCAGGCTGGCGTCGCCGATGGCGAAGATCCGCTCCTGGCCGACGATCCGGAGGTCCTGGTTGACCTCGATCCGCCCGGCGCGGCCGATCGGGATGCCCCAGTCGCGCAGCATCGGGTTCCCAGACACCCCGGCGGCCCAGATGACCAGGTCGACGGGCATGGTCGTGCCGTCCTTGAAGTCCACGTGGTCGGCGTGCACCTCCGAGATCGCCGTCTTGAGGCGGACGTCCACCCCCCGCTTGATGAGCTCCTTGAGCGCATACTTGCGCAGCGAGTCGTCGAAGGGGGCGAGCAGGAACTCTCCCATCTCCACCAGCACCACATGGACCAGCGCCGGGTTCAGCTCGGGGTAGGTGCTGGGCAGCACCTCGGTCTTGAGCTCGGCCAGCTGGCCGGCCATCTCGACCCCGGTCGCGCCGCCGCCGACCACGACGACGGTGAAGCCGCCGGTGTTGGGGTCGGACGTGCCGGCGATGATCTCCAGGCCGCCGAAGATGGTGTCGCGCACCTTGAGGGCCTCGGCGCGGGTGTACATCGACATCGTGAACTCGGCCGCCCCGGGGATACCGAAGTGGTTCGTGGTGATGCCGTTGCCGATGACGAGGTAGTCGTAGTTGATCCGCACCCCGTCGTCGCAGAGCACCTCGCGGGTGTCGTGGTCGATCCCGGTCACCGACGCGCGCCGGAACCGTACGCCGTCGTGCTTGGCCGCGAAGTAGCGCAGCGAGTAGGTCACGTCACCGGCGTTCAGACCGCCGGTCGCCACCTGGTAGAGCAGCGGTTGGAAGGTGTTGTACGGGTGCCGGTCGATCAGCGTGACCCGGAACCCCTCCTTGGCCAGCTCGCTGGTTACCGACACGCCGGCAAAGCCTGCACCGACCACAACCACATGAGGCATCTCAGTCACGTGAGCCATCTAACCAGTGCGTGTGACACCGGCGACACCCCCGTCCACCAACTTCCCCAGTGGCTTGACATAACCCTGGACGAAACGGGCGATCTCGGCCAGGACGTTGGCCCGGACCGCGGGGGCCGAGAGCACCAGGTCGTGCATGCCCTCCTCGACCCGGACCACGGTGACGTGGCGGCCCAGACGCACCGCCCGGGCCGCGATCTGCTCCACGTCCAGCACCGTGTCGGCCAGGGCCAGCCCCTCGTGCCACTTCCGCGAGAAGTCGGTCTGGCTGGAGGCCAGCACCAGCACCGGCGCGTCGATCCCCAGCCCCGCGGCGACGCGCTGGTGCCCGATCAGCACCGCCCGCAGCCAGCCGGACCGGATCGGCGGGGACGGTGTGGCCTTCAGCTCCAGGTCGTAGTCCCACTCCCCGCCCAGGGAGCTGTGCAGGGTCCGGGCGTAGAAGCCGAGGTCGGGCAGCCGCAGCACCGAGGTCGGGTTCCGGCTCCCCAGCGCGTCGATCACCGGCGACCCGAGGGTGCGGACGATGGCCGAGCCCTGCAGGTCCAGCCAGGGCGAGTTCAGCACCAGCGCACTGATCCGGTCACCGTGCCGACCAGCCCACAGGGCCGCGATCAGCCCGCCGGTCGAGTGGCCCATCAGCACCAGCTCATCGTGGTCGCTCGCGATCACGTCCGCGGCCCGGTCGAGCTCGACGCCGTAGTCGTCGAGGTCGGTGACGAAGCCGGGGAGGTGGCCGCGCCGCAGGCTCCGCCCGTACCGCCGCAGGTCGATGGCGTAGAAGTCGAAGCCCAGCTCGGTCCAGGCGTCGGCGAGGTGGGTCTGGAAGAAGTAGTCGTTCCAACCGAGCACGTAGAGCACGGCCCGCCGGCTCGCCCCGGTCGGCACCCGCCGTACGAGGGTGGCCACCATCTCCACGGTCTCCGGCTCCCCCGCCGCCGGCCGCACGTCGGGCAGCGGGAGGTCGCAGGACTCGTAGCCGTCGAGCAGGTCGGGGTGCCAGCTCGGCTCCCAGTCCGGGGCGGGGTCGGTGCTCACGACAGGAAGCGCAGGTTCACGGGATAGCGGTAGAACTCGTGCCGGTTGGCCGCCAGCGCGGCCAGGATGCAGAACACCACCGACACGGCGATGACCAGCGGCCACAGCACGATCCCGATGACCACCGCGGTGAGCAGGGCGGTGACCAGGTAGGCCCCGGTGTAGAGGATGGAGAAGTTCAGCGCCTCGGTCGACACCTGCTTCAGCCACGCGCTCCGGTCCCGGAAGGCGAGGGAGATGACCAGCGGTCCGATGAAGCCGAAGAACGGGATGCTGAGATGGCCGAGGATGGCCCACAGCTTCTCGTCACCGACCGACAGCGGCGCCTGCGCCGAGCCGGGCACGCCGAAGCCCGCCGACCCGGCATCGGACCGACGGTCCTCCGGTCGTTCCGGCGGGGGCTGAGGAGTCTCGGTCATGGCTCCAGGCTAATCGCCGGGGCGGCACCGACCCGGAGCTACCCCGACTTGCGAAGCTCTTGGAACTCCTCGTGGTCGGGGTCGGCGGCGTCGTCGCCGCCCAGTTCATCCGCCAGATCGGCGTACGCCGGAGGAACCTCATGCCCTCCCGACCCAGTCTGAAGCTCGCGCTCCAACGAAGAAAAGTCGGTCCCGAAGGACCGGTACTTCAGTTCGCGGGCAACCTTGGTCTGCTTTGCTTTCGCACGGCCGCGTCCCATGATGGGTCAGCCCCCTCGCATTTGGTCTGCCAGCGGCTCGGCCGCGGCTCAGAATGGTTGATGTCGTGGGGGAAATGCTACCCAATGGTCACGAGGGCGCAAAGCCGAGACGACATCACGGGGCCGCGTGTCCTCCGACCAGGCGCACCGACCCGGTTCCGGCCGGCGCGGACGCCGTGTCCCCGGCGGCGACGGAGCCGCAGACCCAG